>DAHVFL010000001.1 GCA_027316975.1 Chloroflexota bacterium
CATAGCAGCAGCAGTCATCTGCACCGAGCAATTCATCTCCTCCGCTCGCATGACCGCGCAAACCTTCGGCATGGACGGCTACCCCATCGCCGTCATCCTCCACCCCATCGGTCGCGTCACCGACCAGGAACTGGACGAACGCGCCGAGGTGGCGCTGCCACAGGTGCTGGAGCTGTTGGGAAGATAAGGATATATTCATGTAGTGAGGGATATGAAGGCGACCAATTGGTCGCCTTCATATCCCTCACTACATGAATATAAAGTAGAAGATTTTTTCTTTGCTATCCCCTCATCTCCATTTCTCTCTTCCCCCTGTTCACTTCTCAACAATGGAACCCACTCGAAATGAAACTGCCTGTCGAAGACGGCGACAGCGCCGATAGATGTATGAGAGAGGAATATCCGATTTCACCTTCGTGAGGATGAACTGTTTCCTCGTATCACGCGTTGCTATCTGGTCACGTCCAGGCAGCAGTCTCTCAGGCATTATTCGCGCGCCAATATTCCACTCATTGAATATTTTCGTTGAAAGTGAGGATTTTTCTCGTGAGCATTTCTGATCAACGTCTTACTCCTGCGCCACCTTTGCTGCCAGAAGCGCATCCACATAAACATTCGACTCAGCATTCGATGCGCGTTGCTGCCAGGGAGCCGCAGCGCAAGAGCCGCAATCCACTGCTGAATATGCCGATTGCGCGGCGATTAACTCTGGGCTTTCTGATTCCCGCCCTCATTGCATCTATTGCCCTGGGCACGATCGGCTTTCAGAGCGTCCAACTTCTTTCCCAGGAGTCATCGTTCTACCAGGGCCTCTTGCGTACCTATACCTCTCTCACCACCGCGAAGAATGTTCTGCAACAGATGGACACCGCGGTGCAAGGGACGCTCAACGATGCATTACTACCCCAACCATCACGCGAGACCTTGCGTGAAGACCTGAACGCAGTGCGAGGATTCTCGACGCGCCTTGAGACCCTCCTCGAAAAGAATATCCAGCAAGATGTTCTCGATCGCAGTGCCGACCTGGTGACACTCTTTACCCAGGCGGGACATAGCCGCCAGGTGGGAGAACAACGCTTCCTCTTTAATGAGACGCAGAGAACCTGGCAGGACTACCGCACCACACAGGAACAGGTGCTTGAAGAGATTGCCGCAGGCAATGCCAAAGGGGCATACATCCTGGAATATTCTCACGCAGAACTGAACCTGACTTACACCCTGGGAGCGCTTGAGCGCCTCACCCTGTTCAACGCCAACCTGGTGACCTCAGTCCGCGATGCAACCAACGTTGAGGTAAACAGACTGGTGCTCATTACCTCACTGGCCGGGCTGGGGGTCTTGCTTGGCATTGGCATGGTGGGGTGGCTCGTCTCCAGTACCCTGGTGCGACGTTTGAGTGGATTACGCTCGGTGGTGCAGTCGATTGAAAAGGGCCAGCTCGATGCTCGTCTGGACACGGTTGGGCGCGATGAAGTCTCCGCTGTCTCGGCAGGTGTCAACGCCATGCTCGACACCATCATCAACGCACAGGTGATGGAAAAACTGCACAGGGAACTTCAAAGTCAGCACGAGGCGCTCAATATTGCCCATGAACATCTCAATGAGGCCAATGCTCGCCTCGAAGCGCTGGCGACCACCGATGCCCTCACCGAATTGCCCAACCATCGTTCACTGGTCGCTACACTCGATAAGGAACTGGAGCGGGCGCAAAGCTACTATCGTTCCTGCTCCATCCTGTTTCTCGATATCGATCATTTCAAGGCCCTCAACGATGGCTACGGTCATGCGTCAGGAGACACGGTGCTGCATGAATTCGCCCGGTTGATTCGAGCACGCTTGCGGGGCATTGACACGGCTGGTCGCTGGGGAGGCGAGGAATTCGTGGCAATTCTGCCGGAAATGACCAGAGAAGAAGCGCTGGCCTTTGCCGAGGAGATACGAATCGACGTGGCAGCCAACCTCTTCAGCGTTGGAGGCGGCACTCGCCTGACGTGTTCAATTGGTGTGGCCAGCTATCCCACCCATGCGTCAGGACGAGAAGAACTGATGAACGCCGCTGATCAAGCAATGTACGCAGCCAAACGCCTGGGCCGCGACCAGGTGCGTAGAATCGACGACCCACTGGTACAGGCGCTCCTCTTAGAGAAAAATGAAGAGGGAGGGCGGGAAGAGTCGGCCCTGGCGGGCATCATGGCAGCCCTGAGCAGACTCGTGGAAGCTCACGATCCTTCAATAGGTCAGCACTCCTTCAAGGTCAGCGAGCTTCTGCCTGTCTTGATGCAGAACCTGGGTTTGCCTGCCGCCGAAGCGCAGATGATTGCGCTGGCCGGTCGTCTCCATGATATCGGCAAAATCTCTATCCCCGGCACCATCCTCTACAAGCCAGGGCGGCTGACGGAAGAGGAATGGGCGATCATACGCACCCATCCAGAGATCGGAGCAGAGGTTGTCAGCAGTATTCCGGTATTGCGTCCACTCGCTCCAGTAATTCGTTCGCACCACGAGCGATGGGATGGTCAGGGGTATCCCGACCAACTTGCGGGGAAGGCGATTCCCTTTGGAGCGCGCATTATCGCGGTGGTCAATGCCTATACGGCCATGACTGCCGATCGCCCTTATCAGAAGGCGCGCTCCCAGGCTCTGGCCCTGGAAGAGTTACAGCGTTGCGCGGGTACCCAATTCGATCCCCAGATCGTCGAGGCTATGGAGCGACTATTGCTGTCTCAGCAGTTGGCGGAGTTGGCAGAGATCGCTTGATGGCCTACCATCCACAGGGCGAGCACTGCCAGGTGATGCCACGACGCGAACTGCCAGCTACTTGCCAACTACCAGGATAAAGCCTACCATGGGAAGCGGGTAGTCGGATGCTTTGGTCAATGCCACGGCGCGGCGCGTTGTAGGA
Source organism: Chloroflexota bacterium (assembly GCA_027316975.1). GTDB lineage: Bacteria > Chloroflexota > Ktedonobacteria > Ktedonobacterales > Ktedonobacteraceae > CF-113. Next base: position 2,903 of record DAHVFL010000001.1, read on the forward strand.
TCAATCCGATCGTGGTTTCGACAGTAGTAATAGTAGAGCCCTGGCGTATCGAACAGAATAGTGATAGTCTGGCCACCAGGAACATCTTGACTTCCCGCCATGCGATGCAGGCCAGCGTCTACCGGGTTGATCGCTGCTGGCCAGTTCGGAACCTGTCCAAAGAAATGCGCGTCTTCATCGAAGTTGTGCCAGGAGATCGAAGCGGGCGAGCTGGCGGCGATAAACTCGCTCGCATATTCATCGTGACCTGCCAGGATTGAGTTGAGGGTTGCCGTTGGAAGGCCGCTGATGAGGCCCTGGACCCAGATAATCCCGTCCATCGCAATCGGAAAACCCCGGGCGTTCTTCCCTGCTGCCACACGAGAAAAAGTCCTATTCCATGTGGCCGCCGCGGTGTCGTAGTAGTGATACAGCCCGGGCTGTGCGAAGGTGAACTGAATGCTTTGCCCCGCTGCTACAGTGAGTGAGAATGATTGGAGATTCATGAAGGCGCTGCGATCGGGGGTTGTTGTGAACACATGAGCCACGCTATCGTCGTTTTGCCATGTCACGATAGTACGAGGCTGAACCTGCAGGATAAATGGTGTAAAGAGGTCTTGAGCGCGTGGAATAGTTACACTCGCGCGTGGAGTTATTTTCGTTGCAGATGCACTACTACTCCTGACAGGAGTAGATGTGGTGCAACTCGTCGTGGTACTCAGGATACCTCCAAGAACAATGAGGACGAGCATGCTGTTCAGGCACAAACGCGCTTTTCGCATACAATTTCCTTTCAAGGTAGAGTGATACTAAAACTAGTATACCTTGCTGTAGAAACCGAACCGATCAACGCGGGGCCACCTCATTCTGCTGACCACACGCCCCATAAAGCCTGCATCAAGCTGCTGATACCATACCTGTAGCGTTGTTAAAGTCGCACGCGGGCCAAATTGGTCTACTTACACCCGCACATACACATTCGTTTGATCATTATAACGGTACACCGCATTGCCCTTGCGGTACACCAGGTTGCCATTAGTATCGAGCGAAAGCCAGAGCAAAACACGCGCGCCGGTAGGAAGACGCAGGGGGTAACGCCAGTGGGCCAGCGAGCCGGAACCAACCACTCCGTACAACCACGAGCCGCCATCGTCAACAATCGTATTGGGGAGCAACTGGCTACAGGATAACCCGTTATCATCGTGCGTCGCATTAACCTGGAAATCGCAGACGCGCATCGCCATACCATTAAGCGAAGCTGACACATTAGTATACGGATACGCATCGAATCCGGCTACTGCTTTGCGGGGCAACATGGCCTGCGCCCACACCCACGCACCGGCACGCACCGGCAGCGTCGTTTGTACCGATAACGCTACCTGTACCTTCGGTGCTATACGCACTTGCAAGCGGCAGCCAGTTGAACAATCGATGCCGGTCTGCTGTTGCGTTACATTGATAAGCGGAGTTGGCAAAGGCTGAAGCGTTGTGGACGGCTCAACTTTGAGAACAATGCCGCCCAGGGCTACCAGCGGGTAATGTGGAGAAAGCGTTATTACCATGCCCGGTTGTAGCGCGTGACAATTCTGACCAATCGCGCTACTCAGAGCTTTCACGGTGGCAGGATTTGAGTCGCTAAAAACCTGTCCGGCATCGGCCATGCGTACCTGCGCAGACAGGATTTCGACACAATTGTCGCCTGCCTGCACTGTATACAGCAGAGAGCCGGGCTGCGGCAAAACAGCAGGAAAGGCCGGATACGGCGTTGCAACAGGACTGGGAGGATTACCCATGTTATAGAAATAGGTCGTCAATGCTGGCAGCAGTCGCTGTCCCACGCCAGTGCCAAGGAGAAATACGGGAAACGAAATGATGAGCAGCACAGGAATGAGCAGCAACAAGCGCCAGGGTATAGCGCGCAACACAACGCGTAAATTTTCAGCAGGGGTGCTGCGCCGGTAAACGCGACCCGCCATGATTCCTCCCATCCCAGGTGTAGAGCAATTTCCAGTGCATATTATAGCAACGGACGCCAGGAATTACCACCGGCATGACCCAATATGGCCTGTTCGGATAGATAAAATGTACTTTTTGACCGAAGTTACTGTATACTTGTTACAAGTTACGCAATCTCAAGGATGGTGCCGTACTTCATGCAAAACCCTGTGAAAATTCTGGTTGTCGATGATAGCCCTACCTTATGCCTCTTTATGACTCGCGCGCTTGAAAAAGCCGGCTACCGTGTAATAACCGCCTCAAATGGAAATGAAGGGTTACAAAAGACGCTTCATGAACGACCCCATTGTGTTGTTGTAGACGTGGTGCTGCCAGGCATAAGCGGTTTTAGCCTTTGCCGCCAGATCCGCTCCTTAGACCCGCAGAGGCGTATTCCTATTATTATAGTCAGCACCAAAAATACGCCTCTCGATCATAGCTGGGGCCTGCGCCAGGGTGCCGACCGCTACCTTGCCAAACCGTTTACGGACGAAGCGCTCGTGCATACTGTCCAGGAAGTGATGCAGGCTCGTTCAATAAGAAACGGTATTCAATGATTGCCCATGCAATGAGGTTTAATCGTTTATCGCCCGCCCATGGTAAGAGCCATGATGGCGTTCTGGACATGCATGCGGTTCTCGGCCTGGTCATAGACGACCGATTGCGGGCCATCGATGACGGCATCGGTCACTTCGACGCCGCGGTCGGCAGGCAAACAATGCATGTAGAGCGCGTCTTCTTTTGCCAGCGACATCCGGCGCTCGTCGCAAATCCAGCTTTCGTACTGGCGAATGGTATCCACCATCTTTGATGTGTCCTGCACCGCTACGAGCGGCCCCCAGCTCTTGGGATACACGATATCGGCTCCGACGAAGGCCTCGTCCATATCATGCACAAGCTTGAAACTGCCGCCGGTCTTACGCGCATTGCTGGCGGCATTATCAAGAATTTCCGGCATCAATTCAAACTCAGGGGGATGAGCCAGCACCACATCAGCGCCAAACTGGGTAAACAATTCGATCACCGACTGCGGCAGCGAGAGCGGCTTGGTGTACGATTTGGCATAGGCCCACGACATAACCACCTTCTTGCCCTTCATGTCGCCCTTTTTCTCGATACAGGTCATCAGATCGGCCATCGCCTGGCAGGGGTGGTAGATATCGCATTGCATATTGAGAACAGGCACTTTGGCGTGTTCTGCCACTTCGCGCAGGTATGTATTGCCGTCGCCCCAATCGCAGTGACGAATGGCAATGCCATGACCATACGACGAAAGAATCTTGCCAATTTCTTTCGGTGTGTCACCATGCGAAATCTGCATTTTGTCCGGCTCAAGGAAAATAGCATGACCTCCCAGCCGCGTCATACCCGCCTCAAATGAGTTGCGAGTGCGCGTGGAAGAGAAAAAGAAGAGCATGAAGAGTGTTTTATCTTCCAGCAGCCGCGTTGGCAGGTCAAGGCCCCATTTCATTTTGAGGTCAAAGGCGAGATGAAGAACTGTTTCGAGTTCCTCTTTCGTCCATTCCTGCGTGCTGATGAAGTCTCTTCCGCGTAAATTGGTTTTCACGTGTCGTTATCCTTTCTCATCGGGAACAATCCATGTGCCGGTTTGACCGGCCAGCGCTTTACCGATAGTTTCGGGCATGGTTATCAGGGCGGCACGTCCCCCGCGTTCCAGGTATTGAATGACGGCCTGGATTTTAGGCCCCATGCTGCCTTTAGCAAAATGCCCCGCCTTATAATATTCTTTGGCCTCGCTCAAAGTGAAGCGTTCGAGATCGCGCTGGTCGGGCTTCTTGAAGTTGAGCGCGACTTTCTCTACTGCGGTTGAGATGAGCAGCAAATCGGCCTGTAACTCGCTGGCCAGCAGGCTGGAAGCCAGGTCTTTATCAATCACCGCCTCGATACCTGAGAGTTTGCCCACGCCATCGCGCACAACCGGGACACCACCACCACCAACAGCAGCCACGATAAACCCGTTCTTGATGAGGGTATCGATGGCATCGCGCTCGATAATCTCCTCTGGCACAGGCGAGGGCACGACGCGCCGCCATCCTCGCCCGGCATCCTCGACCATCACCCAGCCTTCGCTCTTCATTTTCGCCTGGGCCTCTGCTTCTCCATAGAATGAGCCAATCGGCTTGCTGGGAGTATGCAAGGCCGGGTCGTCGCTATGCACCCGCACCTGTGTCACCACCGTCACGCACTGGCGCGCGATGCCGCGCCGCAAAAATTCATTATGCAGCGCTTGCTGGATCATGTAGCCAATTGCGCCCTGCGTATCCGCGCCGCAGGAATCGAGCGGTACCGGGTGCAAGACGTGTCTGGAGAGTTCCGACCGCAGCAAAATAAAGCCCACCTGCGGCCCATTGCCATGCGTGACGACTACGTTCCAGCCCTGGGCAATCATCTCGGCGATATGCGTGGCTGTTTCTCGCACCGCGTCAAACTGGTCGGGTACCGTTTTGTGCGCCTCATCTTTAATGAGAGAATTCCCGCCGATAGCAACGACCGCTAATGTACTCATTTACCCTCCAGGATCAAGGGGAGCATGGCATAGAAATCGGCACACTGCGCGACTTCGGCGGCTGGCACCTGGTCCAGCGAGGTATGCGCCCAGTGTTCCTCGCCGGGGCCGAAGCCAATCGAAGGTATGCCAGCCTTGCCCATCCAGTAGGTCGCATTAGTCGAAAACACCCATTTGCTTGTCTTCGCGGGACGCCTGTAGCAGGTTTCAAAGGTCGCCCTACCCGCCTGCACGAAAGGATGATCCTCCGCTAATGACCAGGCCGGGAAGATTTTTTCAACGGGAAAGGCGAAACCTGTATAGCTGGGTTCTTCGTACATTGGCACCACGATCTCGGCAAGGTGCGCGTTGGGCAGGGCGCGTAGTTCGTTCAGCACCACCTCTTTCGTCTCAACGGGATGCATACGACGATCAAGATAAAGCGAGCATTCGTCGGGTACCGCGTTGAGCGAGACGCTGTGCGTGCTCGCGCTGGTGACAGTGATCGAGCCAGGCCCCAGAAATGGGTCGGGACGTGATCTCAACTCTTCGTGCAATCGCTCGACGCCCTGGATAAAGGGAATGGCTTTGTAAAGGGCATTATCGCCGCGTTCGGGCGCGCTGGCATGACAACTGCGCCCCTTAAAAGTGACGCTGATCTCGGTGCGCCCGCGATGACCGCGATAAATCTCCATATTGGTCGATTCGCCAACCACCACGTAATCCGGGCGAATACCCTCGTGTTCGACCAGCGCGTTACCAGAGATGCCGTCGCACCACTCTTCCATATTGCCAAAATAATAAAGCGTCCAATCTTTCGCCAGTCCAAGCTTCTTGAGCGTTGCCATGGCATAAATCATGGGAGGTGTTGAACACTTCTCATCACCCGCGCCAAGTCCGTAAATAATGCCATCCTCAAACTTACCCTCGAAGGGGTCCCACTGCCATTGCGCGGCATCAGCGATACCAACCGTGTCGATGTGGCTATCGTACAGCAACACGCGCGGGCCGTTACCGATTCGCCCCAGAATGTTGCCCATAGCGTCGCGCCGCACCTCGTCAAAGCCAAGTTCGCTCATACGCGCCCCCACCGCATCGCCAACCGGCCCGATCTGGCTGTCATAGCTGGGAATAGCGATCAGTTGACGCAGGAACTCAATCATAGTGTCATGATGTTTCGCCAGTTCCTCTTGCACAGCAACCTGTGCGTCATGGATGTTCATAAAATATCCTCCTTTACATTCTCTGCCACAGGGCCTGCGATAGCTCTCTGGCTCGCGCAGCAATACGCGCTTCATCGACGGTCAGCAGCTGGCGGTTGCGCATCAGCCAGCGACCGGCCACCATCGTTGAATTGACGTGCAGCCCATCCATGCCAAAAATCATGTGCCAGGGAAAATTCTCTTCGCTCATCGGCGTGGGCGGCACGTAATCGAGCAGAACGATATCGGCAGCCGCGCCAACGCTCAATTCGCCAACACGCGGAAAATCCGCGCAGAACGGGCGAAAGATGGCATCCACGATACGCGCATTGTTTTGAAAGGCCATTTTCCATACAAGATTCCCCGGCATGGCGCGTGGATCGGCCAGCGCGAGCTTATGCAACAAATAGGCAGCCTTCATTTCTTGCAGCATGTTCATGCTGAAACCATCAGTGCCCAGTCCCACATTGACGCCAGCCGCCAGCATCTCTTCGACAGGAGCGCGCCCGACGGCATTGTTCATATTCGAGCGCGGGTTATGCACACAATTAGTTTGCGTTTCCGCCAGCCGCCCAATTTCCCCGCTATTGACATGCACGCAGTGCGCGGCGATGCTGCGCGGCCCCAGGATGAGATGGGCCTCAAGACGTTCAACCACTCGCTTCTGATAGCGCGTCATGCTATCGTTTTCATCCGAAATATCCTCGGCAACATGAATATGAAAGCCAACTCCCAATCTATCTGCCCCGGCGGCGCAGCGTTCGAGCGTGGCAGAGCTAAGCGTGAATGATGCGTGCAAGCCATAACTGGCGGAGATCATGCCCGTTTGAGCCAGTTCGCTGCGTCCGGCGCGCAGCGAACTGATGAAGCGCTCATTTTCGCGCATACTACCCGCGATTGCCTCAAGCCCATCGCGATCAGAAACCTCGTAGGCCAGGCACGCGCGAATCCCCGCATCTTCGACGGCATCGGCAATGGCATCCAGGCTCCCCTCGATAGCATTGGGGCTGGCGTGATGATCGACGACGCAGGTTACACCGCTGCGAATGGCATCCGCCATATACACATCGACGCTGGCGCGCGTATCCTCCAACGTTAGCGCCTTATCCAATCGCCACCACAACCGCTCCAGAATTTCAGGAAAGTTGCGCGGGGCTTCGCCAGCAACAGCCATACCCCGCGCAAACGCGCTATAAAAGTGCGTATGCGTGCAAAGCAAGCCGGGCATAATTAACCCGCCGTGAGCATCGATGTAATGCGCGCCTGGATACTGCTGGAGCAGCGCCACATCGCTGCCAAGAGCAGCTATGCGCCCGCCTCGCACCAGCACCGCGCCATGCTCAATAAGCTGGTTATGCTCGCCTCCTGTCACAACGGTGCCATTGCCTATGAGGATGTCTGACATACGCGCGCCATCCTTCCTTTGAGATAAATTATCATTAAGGGCGAAATATCAAAATTTGAGCAGGACGCGATGAATCGCGTCCCTACAGTTTTCTTCCACGTAAAGTAAATGCTCTGCCAAAGCATGTACCGCCGGGTCCTTTGCCCATATATAATTTAAGTGTACCCCTGCCTCACTATGCTGCTTACCATCTCCATACCCTCCACGCCCTTCTCAATCGGTACCACACTCCCCGCCGTCCCAATGACCGCGTCAATGCTCTTCAGGCCGCTACCCGTCACCAGCAACACAACCCGTTCATCTCGCGCTATCTTCCCCTCATCGAGCAAACGCAGCAGACCGGCGTAACTGGCCGCGCCCGATGGCTCGGCGAAGACACCTGTCTGTCTTGCCAGCTCTTTCTCGGCAGAGAGTATCTGCTCGTCCGTGACGGTCACGCCGTATCCGCCGCTTGCGCGGATGTGCTTGACGGCCATCGCGCCGTTGCGGGGCAGGCCCACCGAGATACCGTCTGCGACTGTCTGCGCGGGATACTGGCGCACTACGCCATCACCCTCCAATGCGCGGGCGATGGCAGGCGACCCTTCGGCCTGCACCGCGATCATGCGCGGGATGCGCTCGATCATGCCCAGGCGATACAGGTCTTCAAAGCCGCGATACGCGCCGCTGATGATACAGCCATCGCCCGTAGGCACCAGCACGCTATCAGGAACCTCCCAGTTCAGTTGCTCGGCAATCTCTAATCCGACCGTTTTCTTGCCCTCAACGAGATAAGGGTTGTACCCCGTGTTGCGGTTATACCAGCCGAAAGCGTTACACGCCTCGATACACAGATCAAAGGCATCATCATAACTTCCCTGCACGGCAAAGACCGTTGCCCCGCACATCAGCAATTGCACAATCTTGGCGCGCGGCGCGTTATGCGGCACGAAGATGTAGCACGGCAACCCCTGCGCTGCCGCCTGTACAGCCAGCGACGAGGCGGCGTTGCCCGTCGAGGCACAGGCCACCGTTTTCCCTTCCGCTCGCATCACCGCGATGATGCTGGCCCGGTCTTTTAGCGACGCGCTGGGGTTGCGCGAATCATCCTTGAGCCATAGATGCGTCATTCCCAACTTCACTCTCAAACGCTCAACCGCGTACAATGGCGTCCCACCAATCGCCAGAGGAGGCACAATATTAAGGCTATAGGAAATAGGAAGGAGAGCGCGGTAACGCCACATGGTCATATCGTGATTAGTTAGCAGGGACTCACGGCTGAATTGCCGCGCAACCTGCTCGTAGTCATAATGAACTTCAAGCACACCCAACGGGCCGCAGGCGGGACAGCTATACGCAACCTCTTCGACGCTATAGCTGGTGCCACAAAGCACACATTGCAGGTCTGTGACGTGGTTCATCGTTGTCCCATCAGTGGATTACCTCGAGTTTAACGCTTGCCAGTTTCGCTTTGTCGGCATCGCTCACCGGATGTTCGCGATCTGGCACCTCCAGTTCGGTATTCACGCCGCATAATTCGGTGGAGAAGTAGCGCAGGCCGTTGTCCGAGAGAACGGTAACGACCATGCCGATATCTGGATAGCGCTGCGCAACTTTGATGGCAGCCGCCACGTTGCAGCCGGATGAGATGCCGCAGAAAATGCCCTCTTCACGCGACAGGCGACGCGCCATCTCGATTGATTCATCCGATGTCGTGGTGACAACGCCATCAAGATACTGCACATGCAGCACTTCGGGGATGAAGCCATCGCCAATACCCTCGATTTTGTGCGGCCCCCAGGAGCCACCTGAGAGAATATCGCATTCGGCAGGCTCAACCGCGAAAACCTTGATGCTGGGGTTCTGCTCTTTCAGGTATTTGCCCGCGCCGGTAACGGTGCCTCCCGTTCCCTGCGACAGCACTAACGTGCCGACCTTGCCCCCGGTCTGCTCCCAGATTTCCGGCCCGGTGGTGCGATAATGCGCCTCGATATTATCGGCATTGACGAATTGACCCACTTCCCAGTATTTGCCGGGCGCGGCTGCTTTAAGTTCTTTCACCTTGTCGATCACCAGGTCTACATCGCTCTCCGCGCCGGGAGTCAGTAGCAGTTCGGCTCCATAGGCGCGAATAGTTTTCTTGCGCTCCTCGCTCATGCCATCGGGCATCACAATCACGGCGGGATAACCTCGAACGGCGGCAACGCAGGAGGTAGCGATACCAGTATTGCCGGTCGTTCCCTCGATAATGCTCATGCCGGGACGCAGATCGCCGCGCCGTTCCGCCTCCGACACCAGGTAATGCAAAATACGATCCTTGACACTGCCGCTGGGGTTAAAATATTCAACTTTGGCGACGATGGTTGGTTTTACATCCCCCACCACGCGCCGCAAACGCACCATCGGCGTCATGCCCGCCGTATCAAGAATGCTCTCGGCAATCCGAGCGCGACCATTCCAGTCAACCATAACAATACCTCCTGTTAAGCTTAAACCAGGGCGGGGCAAATGTCACCCCTACCGCAATCTTAACGAACCTTTACTCGGGCGGGGGCAAGCCCCATCAGCGCGAATGTAAGCACTGCTGTCATCCTGAGCGAAGCGAAGGAACTGCGCTTTGCCCGGCGAGAGATCCTTCGCTGCGCTCAGGATGACAGATGACGGGCGGGTCGCCCCTGCCCTATACGCTTTATGCCCTACACTGCCAAATCGTAGCAGGGTAGGGGCGTGGGCTTGTCCCCGCCCTGGGAGGGGGGCGCGGTCCATTTCGACCCTCCTTAACTTGACGCTTATGGGGCGGGGCTTGCCCCCGCCCTGGTTTCACATCTTGACCAGGCTGCGATCAATGCTCGCCAGCGTGGGGCGGCCAGAGAGCGCCATCGCCAGTTCGAGTTCTTTGCGCAACAGCTCCAGCACGGAAAAAGCGCCATCCGCGCCGCTCACGGCCAATCCCCACAGCACGGGCCGCCCAATCAGCACAGCCCGCGCTCCCAACGCCAGCGCTTTGAGAATATCTGTGCCACGCCGTATACCCCCGTCAAAATATATTTCACATCGTCCCGCAACTGCCTCGATGATTTCGGGCAACGCTTCAATGCCGGGAATAGCTGTATCAAGCTGACGCCCGCCGTGATTTGTGACTACGATGCCGTCAACGCCATGTTCGATAGCCAGCCGCGCGTCCTCCCCGGTCAGGATACCTTTGAGGATAACAGGCAACGATGTGATTGAGCGCAGCCACGCCAGCGATTCCCAGGTAAGCGTTACCCATGCCTGACCCACCTTCTCTACATCGACAAAATTTGCTTCCTGATAGGGAACTGGCGGAATGGTGATGTTATGACGCCGGTCCTTCTCGCGATTGCCCAGCCTGGGCAGGTCAACAGTCAGCACAATAGCGCGATACCCGGCATCTTCCGCGCGGCGCACCAGCAACTCCGCGACTTTCAGGCTGGGATAGGTATACAGTTGAAACCAGAGCGGCCCGCTTGCCGCCTGCGCGATCTCTTCAATAGTGCGGGTAGCAACGGTGCTGGCAATCATCAACGTACCCGCTCTACCGGCAGCCTGCGCCGTTGCGCACTCGCCTTCGGGATGCGCCATGCAATGCGATGCCATTGGAGCGATCAATAGCGGCATACTGACCGGCGTACCGAGTACCTCGCAATGCATATCAATAGCGCTGACATCCACCAGCACGCGCGGTCGCAGTTTGATACGCTCAAAGGCAGCGCGGCATTCCCGCATCGTCACTTCATCGTCGCTGCCTCCCTGGTAGTAGTCCCACAGGGGAGGAGCCATACGAGCCTGGGCAAGCTTTTCATAGTCAAAGACATTCACCAGTTCCATACTTTGTCTCTTTCCAGTATGCCAGGGCGACCGCAAGGGTCGCCCCTACCATACACGAATCTCGCTAACCGTTTCGAAGTATGGTAGGGGCGACCCTTGCGGTCGCCCTGGCAATACCCCGCAATTCTTGTTGGCACCTTTTCCTGACTTAATCATTTCAAACTAACTTTATCGATTTGACCCCTGCGCGCGAATAGCACGCAGCACGCGCTCCGGTGTTAGCGGAATCTGGCGAATGCGCAGGCCAAGCGCGTCGGCAACGGCGTTGGCGACGGCGGGTGCCATGGCGTCGATAGGTATCTCAGCAATGGCTTTCGCGCCGAAAGGACCGAAGGGGTCGCTGGTCTCCACGATATACGTCTCCATCGAGGGCATATCGGGCGCGCTGAAAATGCGGTAATCGCTCAGGTTGGTAGTCAGCATGGCTCCGTTCGCGTCGTAGACCATCTCTTCGCAGACGCCGTAGCCCAACGCCTGGGTTGCGCCGCCTTCAATCTGGCCTTCCGCAGTGATGGGGTTGATGACGCGCCCGGCATCGATAGCCGAGATGGCGCGCAGCACGCGCACCACGCCCGTTTCGGTATCGACTTCGACTTCCGCTCCCTGCGCGGCGAATGGTGGCGGCGACTCATAGCTCATCCACGAAGCAGTCGCCATGATTTGCTGCTGGTTCTCTACATGCAGCGAGTGCAGCGCGACCTGCGAAACCGTAACAGTATTGCCGTTGGGAGCCGTGATGACGCGGTCCTTGATGGTAAGCGTTTCAGGATTGGCTTTGAGCATACTGCCGGCCACCGCCAGTATCTGCGCTCGCGCCTGTTCCGCCGCTTTTTTAGCCGCGCCGCCGCTGATGTAGGTGGTCGAAGAGGCATATGCGCCCGTATCAAAAGGCGTAAAATCGGTGTCCGACGAATGGATAATGATATCCTCTACGCGCACGCCCAGCGTCTCAGCTACTATCTGCGCGATTACCGTATCCGAACCTGTGCCAATGTCGGTCGCGCCCACCAGCAGATTGAACGAGCCATCGTCATTGAGTTTGATGCTGGCGCCAGCCATATCAAGTCCGGCGATGGCTGTGCCGTGCATGGCAAGCGCCACACCCACGCCGCGCCGGTAGCGGCCTTTGCCACCCTTGCCGCGACTCTCTTTCCAGTTCAGCCGCTCCTCGACGATCTGCAAACATTGCGGCAGGCCGCAGCTCTGGATAACCTGGTCGTACCCCTCTTTGCCTTCACCGAGCGCCTTCGCGAAAGGAATCTCCTCGCCCTCTTTAATCCAATTTTTGCGCCGCAATTCCAGCGCGTCAATGCCCAACTGCCTCGCCACCTCGTCCATGTGGCATTCGAGCGCGAACGCACCCTGTGGGACGCCATAGCCGCGAAAGGCTCCGGCTGGCGGCAGATTGGTATAGACAACATCGGCATCGAAAAGGATATTGGGGCAGGGATAGAGCGGCAGCGTTTTGGAACCTGTGTTGCTCTGCACGGTCAGCGAATGCCCGCCATACGCGCCCGTATTAGCGATCAGCTTCATCGAATTGGCAACCAGCGTGCCGTCGCGTTTCACGCCGGTCTTCATACGAATAATCTGTGGATGGCGCGAGCGGCTGCTGCGAAACTCCTCAGCGCGCGTCAATTCCAGCTTGACGGGCCTATCGGTCGCAATGGTCAATAACGCGCAGATATCTTCCAGCAGCACCTCCTGCTTGACGCCGAAGCCACCACCGATACGCGGTTTAATGACGCGAATGCGGCGCGGCGACAGGCCAATGACGGGCGCGATGATGCGGCGCACATGGTAGGGAACCTGGGTGCTGGTGCGCACTACGAGGCGATCATCCTCGTCCCAGTAGGTAATCACGATATGATTTTCAATGGGCGTTTGCTGCACCTGCGGAACAATGTATTCTCCCTCGACGATCAGGTCGGATTCGGCAAAGCCGCGCTGCACGTCTCCTACTTCCGCGTGCAGGTGCGCGGCGATGTTGCGCGAGGCATCATGAATGCGATACGATTCCGGTTCGGGATGGATACGCGGCGCATCGGGGTCCATCGCCTTGCGCAGGTCCAGCACCGCGGGCTTGATCTCGTAATCGACCTTGATCAGTTTCAGAGCCTGGTCCGCAATTTCAAGAGTTTCGGCGGCCACGGCTGCTACACGATCCCCCACGAAGCGCACGATATAATCCAGGCTGTACTGGTCATGCGGCCCCGGTTCAGGCCATGATTGCCCGGCAGTCGTATAAGGAACGCGCGGTATATCTTTATAAGTCAAGACCGCGTGGACGCCCGGCAGCGCGCGCGCCTCGGATACATCAATATCGCGAATATGCGCGTGCGCGTGCGGGCTGGTCAGCAAACGCCCGTACAGCATATCGCGCAATTCAATATCGTCCACATAGGCCGGTTTGCCCGTTACCAGTTTCACAGCATCAACTTTGCGCTCGGCCTTGCCCACGATGCTCAATTCAGTTGAAACACGAGTCTCCGTCAACGTGGCTACGCCTCCCCCGGAATCATTCCCCTGAGCAGGCGCGCCATGCCCTTCGCCATCGTCCGGTGTACCTGAACCTGATGCGCCATGTTCACCATGTTCGAGCGGGGAACGTCCGGGGTCCCAGGGCTGGAAATTCTCATGCGAGTCGGGACGACTGATGGGGGTCATTGTCTCGCCGCGCATCACTGCCGCAGCCCTCAAGACGGCCTGCACCGGTTTGACGTAGCCGGTGCAGCGACAGAGGTTGCCCGAAAGCGCGTCGCGCGCGTCCGCTTCGGTCGGGTTCGCATTATTTTTGAGCAGTTCGTAAGCGGAAAGCACCATACCCGGTGTGCAAAAGCCGCACTGGATCGCCCCCGTATCGATGAAGGCTTCCTGTATGGGATGCAACTTGCGCGCGTTGCCCAGGCTTTCCACAGTGGTAAGCGTGCAACCACCCACCTGGGCCGCGAAGGTGACGCAGCTCGGACGAGCAACGCCATCGATCAGCACGGTGCAAGCTCCACATTCGCCCGTCTCGCAGCCATGCTTGACACTAAAATATCCTTCCTGGCGCAGCGCGGTCAGTAAGGACTGGTTGGCCGCCACATCCAGGCTCTTAATGACGCCATTGATGCGAAATTCAACTTCCATTGCTTATTGCCTCTCCTTCGACGATACCATGTTACGCCAGCGCGAAATAGTGGTGGCCTCCTCGAGCGCGCGAAACGCCAGGTTTACTCCACTAATTTTGCGGTAGCCAGCGCTGGCCCGGAAGTCAGCCGGGGGTGAGAAATCCGCCATGCCTGCTTGCAGCGCGGACACGAGCACCTGTGTATTGATGGTCGTACCACCTTCATTCATGGCAACCTGCCCTTCAAGCTGCTTTTCAACCCCCTGCATACGCACCGGTTCCATAGAGACGCCGCCCAACGCCAGGCGTACCTGCTTATACGCGCCATCCTGAATTCCGACCAGCGCGCACGCATTTAAGAGCGCGACATCCGTGGGAGTGCGGCCAATGCGCTGAAACGACGCGCCGGCGCCAGCAGCCGGGCGCGGTATGACCACTTCGACGATGAGTTCGTTGGGACGCACTTCGTGGCTCAAATTGACGCAGGAGATGCGCCGTTCCAGTTTGCCATTGAAGGTTACACCGGCCAGCGCGAAACCAGGACGCTCTACCGTTCCAGCGCTGAGATCAACCTTCGTGCGAGAGCCGGAACGCAACAGAGCCTCAGCATCCAGCGCGGCCAGCGCAGTTAATACATCGGCCTGGGACGCCGCGCCAATCGCCAGCGTCCCGCCCAGCGTCGCGCTATTGCGAATTACACGCGAGAATGAAGACGCCTGCGTCGCCCGCGCAAGCACGCCCGTCGCCAGTTCCTTCAACACAGGCGCATCGACCATGTTCTGTAGCGTAACCATCGCGCCAATATACACGCTCGTTGCATCCTCGCGAATATGGCCCAGCTCCAGGTCGCGCAGATCGACCACCGCCTGAATACTGTCGTCGTCCAGGCCGAGCAGGTGTGTGCCACCGGCCAGGACCACGGTCTTCACATCCGTTCGCGCCAGTAGCAGCAGCGCTTGGTCAATATCCTCTGCCCAGTGGTATTCGAGTAAATTCAGCAACATCTATTTTACCTTCTATAAATATGCAGGGGCACCGTCATTGTACTGAGAAAGATCGCACGCCATTTGTCACCCTGAGCGCAGCGAAGGGTCTCACTCGATGAGCCGAGAGATCCTTCGCTGCGCTCAGGATGACAGGGCCGATTTTGATTAGTAATGTTCATCACCTATCCACCGAGACTTAGCTTTGCAATGGAAGCAGCGTGAAGGTCTCACTATCGATCAATCCCTGGTCGGTCAGCTTCAGGGATGGGATCACTGAAAGCGAGAGAAAGCTGAGCGTCATGCAGGGATGTTCAAGCGTACAGCCCAGCGCTGCGGCGGCAGCATCCAGCGCGCGCAACTGCTGCACCAGTTCGGCGGCGGGCAGCGGCGACACAAGTCCGCCCAGGGGCAGGGGCACGCGAGCCTGTACGTCTCCATCGACGACACATACAAAACCGCCACCCATTTCCGCGAGGGCGCGGGCCGCTATCAGTATGTCGTTATCGCTCGCTCCTGCTATCACCAGGTTATGCGCATCGTGCGCCACGCTTGACCCAATGGCCCCCTTGCGCAGCCCAAAGCCTTTGACCAGCCCCAGACCCACGTTGCCACTGGCATGATGCCGCTCAATTACCACCAGTTTGAGCAGGTCTCGCGTCGGATCAGCCACAATTGCGCCGTCAACGATGGAGGCTTCTTCCCGCAAATGCCGCGTCGTAATTTGCCCCGGCTCTATGCCCACCACTTCGACTAACCCCGCTTTGCCCTCTATGCGCAAGTCCTGCAATGAAATAGCTCCCATACGTATCGTATCAGTCACACCCGTAAAGGGAGTAGCGGGCGCGTCAACCAGTAGTTTCCCGGCCTGAGCCACCAGTTTGCCATCTTTATACACCGATTCCACCGCGAAGCTCACCAGGTCATCCAGCACCACCAGGTCTGCTATAAAGTTGGGAGCAATCGCACCCCGGTTGTACAACCGGAAATATTGCGCGGTATTATAGGAGGCGAGACGGATAGCTTCAACCGGGTCAAGCCCCAGTTCGATAGCGCGGCGCACCATCGAATCGACATGCCCGCGCGAGGTCAGGTCCTGCGGATCGCGGTCATCTGTGACGAAGAGGACACGCGGCGGGTGCAGTTCTTTCACCAGTGGTACCAGGTCGTCCAGGTTGCGCGCGGCAGACCCCTCGCGGATCATCAGCCACATACCCAGGCGAATACGCTGTCGCGCCTCTTCCAGCGTGGAACATTCATGGTCGGACATCACACCAGCCGTGGCATAGGCGCACAGGTCGGCCCCGGAGAGTCCGGGGGCATGTCCATCCACGACCAGTCCCCTGCGCTGCGTGGCAAGAATCTTGGCAAGCACCTGCTCATCACCATGCAGCACGCCCGGCATGTTCATCATTTCTGCAAGTCCCAGCACGCGCTCGTCTTGTAACAATGGCAACAGGTCATCGGCCATCAAAACGCGATATGAGCTTTCAAAGGATGAGGCAGGCACGCAAGATGAGAGCATCACATAGGCATTCAGCGGCAGGCCGCGCCCCGATTCAAGCACAAAGCGAATGCCCTCTACGCCTGACACATTGGCAAATTCATGGGGATCGAGCATTACAGTGGTAACACCACGCGGGACGACGAGGCGCGCGAATTCAGAAAGCACCAGCATGGTACTTTCAATATGCATATGCCCGTCCATCAGCGCGGGCGCGAGCCAGCGCCCCTGCAAATCGCGTTCCTGGTGGCCGCGATACCTGCCGCCCGCTTCGCTGATGCCAACAACCAGTCCATCAGCCAGGACTACATCGGCGGGATAGCATTCGCCACTACACACGTTTACCAGCCGGGCATTGCGTAACAGCAGATCGGCTGGCTCCTCACCCCGCGCAATACGTATGCGGCGTCGAAGTTCTTCCATAGAACCAACTATCCTCTTTGCGTATTTACAATATCTACCATGCGAGATTGACGTTAGTATTGAACATCGTATCAAAAACTCAGAGCATCGTCGAGAGTCTTGCGCGTGTATATATCATCTAGCGTACAACAAATCTTCAGTGTTTGTATACCTAAGTATACTCTCTTGAACAATAACATGGAACGCTTTTCCTCTGAGTGGAATTAAAGTTTTATTGAAAGTGGGATGTGGTAGCAAGCAGCTGCAAATTGCCCGCTACCACATCCCACTTTCAGAAAATATAAACCTGCCTACCATCAAGACAGATTATCCACCAGCCGGCGCGCCATATGCAGCCACTCTTCAGGGTTATCATCGGGAATTGAGCAGCCATTCGCGAGGATCAGCCGGCGCCCCTTGACCTGAGAGACGGCCGCCATGATTTCGTTATCGATGGCGGACTCATCGCCATGCGTCAACGGACCGCGTTCGTGCAGCCCTCCCATCAGGCATTTTAAGGTCATAGTAGCGGCTTCACTGAGACTTGGCCCGGTCAGGCGATCGCTCCAACTCATAACGGAGACAGGATAATCGGTGAAGAGATCAAAATAGAGCTGGTCATCCACTTGTGCCGGGTCAGCATGAACATGCACACTATTCAGCCAGCCGCCAGCGGCGCCTTGCAAAGCCGCTACATCATAAGGAAGAGCATATTTAACATACTCGTCGCGCGTAAAGTCTGCGGTCGTCGCGCCCATGCACGAGAAAAAGATGCCGCTGGCTCCCGTCTCAATAGCGCCCTCCATCAGGCGGCGCAAGTTAGCAGCAATCGTACCCAGACCCTCGCCGAAAACCAGCGGATTCTTCCTGCATTCCGCGAGAGCTTTCTCTTTGCCCATAAAGCGTATGGCATAGGTCATTGGACTAAAGAGCGTCAAGATCAGCGGGTAATCACTTCCCAGTCGCTGGCGCAACAGGCGAATGCAGGTAAGCTGCTCGCGAAACATAGGGGTATCCAGGTCAAGGCGAGGCAAGAAACGCATCTGTTCCCCCTCTATCAGAGGATCATCCGGTTGCGGGTAAGGCAAATCAGGCATAATCTTGACGATATCAAGATTAAATTTCTGCACAAAGAACTCCATCGTCACATCTGCCATGCGCTCGCCCGATCCCGCCGGCTTGAAATGATGCCAGAAACAGAACGGGACGCGGTCAACGTGTTCTCCCTTGAGCGCGGCGCGCACGCGTTCCCCAGGTGTCATACTACTCATGGATTGTTCCTTTACTCCTACTATTGCACGTAACGCTGTAGCCAACTCTTCAACGCTTCCACCACAAATTATAACACGTTCAGAACGTCGAAACGGTGATTGTAAACAGGCCTATTTCCTGCTACAATGCCTCATATAGAGCAGCGCTCATACTAACAGGAGAACCTATGAAAAAACTTGATGTAAGCGAATTACGCGAAGGCCGTGAACTGGTAACACGCATCAATGAGATTCTGCGCCTGGTCAAAGAAGACGGCGAGACAATCGAGATTACTGACAAAGGTAAAATTGTTGCGCATGTCGTGCCGACAAATATGCCACAAAAGGCTATCGATGACAAACTGGCTGCGTCTTTGAGAGGAATTGATGAGCTAGCAGCTAAAATCGGAGCGCGATGGAAAAGCAATTTGGATGCAGTTGAAGCAGTTCGTGATGTAAGAGATGACACCGCGTGGAATGATTTAAAACAAATAGCTACAGAACTTGATCCTTATTGGCCCGAAAATATTGGTGCAGTTGAAACTATACACGATTGTAGACGAGAAGTGTGAGGAGCCGACTCATTAAAGGAGAAAAACTACATGCCTCTTGATCCCCAGGTCGAAGCCTACATGACTCAGATGGCGGCATTAAACGTACCCCCGCTCAATACATTTACCCCTGAGGCCATTCGCCAGTTAATACAAATGCAGATCGACTCTGGTGCCAGCCAGTTCGGCGAGCCGGAGCCGATTGCTCACGTTGAAAACCGCGCCATTCCCGGTCCGGCTGGCGACATCCCGGTCAGAATCTATAGTTGCTAAGAATCTGGGCAAAAAGTATCTGCCCAAACCTTCGCTTTCACCTACGCCCGTTGACGAACGAACTGGGCGGGCGGTTGGACTACGGCCAACCGTTTTGTTGTTTCCATGCGTGATGCCGTTGCATCAGTAAGGCTTTGACGGCTTGCCTGTCTTTGCAAGTGCGCAGTTCCTCATCTCCCCGGCGGTGCTCAATGTTGATGGCAGCATTAAGATCGGCGTGTGCCTGATAACCGCACACCTGACAGCAAAACGTTTGCTGATCGGGTCGGTTGGCTCGGTCTGGATAATGACATATGCTACACTCTTGCGAGGAGTAGGCACTTTTGACTCACGTGGCGACGACGCCGCGCTTGACAGCATTCCAGGCGATCTGTTCGGGGATGTGCGCGAGGTTGGAGGCACGCATGTAGGCATTCATGGCGCGTGCCTTGTGCTTCATGGTCGCCACTGAGAGATGTTCATACGCAAACTGCGCACCCTCATGCTCGGCAAAGCACTGGTTGACGGCGCGGTTGATTTCTTGACGGACGTGCCGGGTGAGACGTTGCCCGCTCTTGCTACTGGTGGAGGGAAGCTTCTCGACATTCTTCTTTTCGAGGCATTTGCGGAGCTTGGCCTTCCGCCGCCGCTTCTCGCGGTCGCGCTTCTGTCGCTCTCGCAGTTTGCCATGAAACGTGCCGTAGTGCTTGCCTGCACTGGTGGTCAGGAAGTTGGCGATGCCGACATCCACCCCGACGACCGGGGCTGCCGGTTTGGTCTGCACCAGAACGGTTTCATCATAGCTCAGGGTCAACCACCATCCATTACCGCGCTTGTTGAGCGTCACACTGGTATTACTGGTCTTGCCCGCAAGCGCCTTGCGATGATAGTCTGCCAGCTTGATGGGAACAAATAACTGTTTGCGGAAGGCGAGGGTGCTGATCTTGAGCCAGTAGTCAAAGCTAGAGTCTTGCGTGGGTTCAAGCACCGCTACATTGACGTTGGCCTGGATGCAGGTCTGTCGAAGTGTCGGGATGTTCCATTCGCGCCACACTGGTTCTTTGGCCTCTGCATCCAACGTGCCTTCGGCCTCTTGCTGGTGATAGTCCAGCAGGTCATCCAAATAGTCTTGATACGCCTGTGTGCGATTGGTGCGCCATGACTTCGCGATGCCTGCCGATTGCTGAATAGCAACCCGGTGCCAGCGTTCGGAGAGCGGCGTTGCAAAGCAGGTGGCCCGAAACTTGTCGGGGTGCTCATCGGTACAAAAAAGGGTGACATACTGTTGGCAGAGCGATAGGTAGACCTGAGCGAGATCGTCGAGCGCGGCAAGCTTGCCCGCATTGGTCGCTTCCAGTCGGATATGGGTCACAGCTTTGGTGATGGTCTGCGGTTCGTCTTGCCCGGTGTGACGGTAGTTACGCTGCTTCATGATCATGGTCCTACTTCGCTCTGTCTCTTTATACCTCTTCTTTGTAAGAGGGGAAGATGCGGTAGTCATCCCCTCTTACTCCTACATCTACGAGACGCGCTGCATGGGACGCGACAATAGAGGTGTCCTCTGCTGCTCACACCAGTTCAGACATACAAACTCCCATTCTGGCAGATACCGCTCGACACTGTCATAGGAGGTGTACCCCTCGGCGCGAATGCGCTTGATGAGGGTCTTGGCCTCCTCGATATCCGGGAAGCACGCGAACTTCCCCCGCAGTTTGATGCACCCCTGTTTGCTATGAATACAGCATCTTCCATCGAGGGTGCTGTAGATCGTGTAGCCCCGGTAGTACTCATAGAACAGGGTATAGATGGTGTTCTCGTTACCGATGATCGGGTCGGTCTCGTGCAGCGTCAACCGCGCCCGCTCGACCAACTCAAGGGGCCGTGCGACCGTCGAGGGTGCGCGATGCTCTCTGACAGGGGCAGGCGCGGGTTGCCTGCGCCTGCGGTTCTTTGGCAGGCGATGCGGGTTCCCGTACTTCCTACGCTGCATGGCTCGTACTCCTTCGTGCTTTGAGGAAATCGATGGCCGTTTTCTTCGCGACGCCTGCCTCTTTTGAAAGCCTCGGACTGGTGACTCGCACACCCTGCGCTTCCAGTCGCGTACAGACTGTCTCAAGCTTCTGCTGGCGTTGTCGCGCTCTGCCCTCTTTGGGGGTCTCGCTGCGGTGCAGGCGCAGGAACATCAGCGCGTGGTCAATGCTGATTCCTACCTCTTTTGCCAGCCGGCGTCCGGTGACGATCACACCCTGCCCTTGCAGGTCGAGACATCCCTGCAACAGCGCGGCTTCCTGCTCCGGGGTAATGGTGTAGGTATTGTGGGCATCAGGGTAGAGAATGTAGGGTTTGCCGTTCCTTGTGCCGAGCGTTGCCTTGCCAAGAGCCAGCGCTCTCAACCGGGCGATGGCATCCCGTTCGGTGGTCAGGATGAGCCTGCGGTCAAGCCCTAAGAGACGGGCAATCTCGTTGGTGGTGTGCCTGCGCTCGTTGTCATCGGAAAGGCCGTAGCGCAAGCGGAAAATGGCCTGGGCGCGTGGGGAGAGATAGGAGAGCAGTGTGTCCACCTGGGCGCGTTGCTGCGGGTCACGCTCCGGCGCGGCCTCGGTGGGCAACAGAGGTGTGGCCTGCGGTTCTTCCAGGTCGTCGGTGTCGAACCATTCCATTTGCTCATCCAGACTGAGCAGGTGATCGAGCGCATCGATCAGGTTGGCGTCTCCCCGTTCGCGCGCCCGTGTCCATACCCCGTGGTTGATTTTGACCAGACCATCGTTGATGCTGGCACCTTTGACCCTCCCGCGCAGCCAGGCCGCAAGGTAGCTGGTCAGGTCTTCAATCTGGGTGAGATCGCTGCGGATAATCACCTCGACCACCGTCAGGTTGGCCTCCCCGATAAGGTCAGGTAGATCGCGGTGATAGCGTGACTTGGGACAGAGATCAATGGCGAAGTACTTGGCGAGCGACAGGTAGCTCTCGATCAGTTGGTGCTTGATTTGAGTCGGATTGTCGGCTGTTGGAAGACCGGTGATGAGGTGCCGACGTTGCTCTTCCGAAAGGCGCGGCAGGCGTTTCAGGTCAGCGTAGTAGTACGCTTGATCGTAGGTGGTGTAGTTGGTGATGGTTTGTGTCATGCGTGTTCCCTTCCAATCGTGTTATCGGGTGAAAACTTGACAGGTCGGGCGTCTCTGTGCCATGAATCTAGGCTGAGAGTGCCCGTAGGACTACTTAACAGGGGACTACGTGTGTGCTCTCGTATGCTGACCTTGCCATGTACTAGACGGCAAGGTCAGTTTCTTTTCGTGTCTTCTTCTCTTTATCACCTCCTTAATATCATCCTTTGGCATACTCTGATAGGAGTATAAAATAATCTTCAAGAAAAGTCAACTCTATTAGTGCTTTATAATCTGTTTTACATATTTAACAATATTTTTCATACGTGAGTATGCAGAAATATCTATCTTGATGCTATGTTGGGAAGGCTAGCACATGGATAGGAAAGGAGTTGACCGCAGGGATCATACATACTATAATAGGCCCATTACTGTTAAGAGAGGGTGCATATGCCACAGCCACAAGAAAAGCTGCTTACCGTTAAGCAGGTTGCCGATATAATGAGCGTGGATGAAAAGACTATCCGTAGCTGGATACAGAGGGGTGATTTAAGGGCGGTCAATATAGGTCGTCTACGTCCTGAATATCGTATCCGGCCTACCGACCTTGATGAATTTATCTCACACAGACAAACAGATCGATCTGATAATTAATTATTTTGCTCAATCAAACTGTAAAAAGCTCTGCGGCTAACACCTGTCAAAGTTGTTGCACTTCTCTCTGCTTTATTTTAAGGGGTGTTAGCCGCAGAGCTTCTTATTTCTTTCATGGAGGTGGTTGGGTGATCTGTAATCTCGACACCCACGATGGTCTTTGCCGCAGCCTGGCGAACGGAACACATTGTATCGTCGTATCGGTAGACTACCGGCTCGCGCCCGAACACAAATTTCCTGCCGCGCCCGAAGATTGCTACGCCGCGACTTCGTGGGTAGCCGAAAACGCACCTCGGTTCAACGGCGACCCCGCACGCATAGCTGTTGGCGGGGATAGCGCGGGCGGCAATCTCGCAGCCGTTATCTCACGGATGGCGCGCGATAAGGGAGGCCCGGCGTTGAGCTTTCAGCTACTCATCTATCCCGCCACCGTCTTTACCATAAGATACCCTTCCGTGGAAGAAAATGGCGAAGGCTATGGCTTGACCGAGCAGGATATGACCTGGTTCACGAACCATTACTTGAATAACGCGGAAGAGAAGCAGAACCCTCTCGCGTCCCCGCTGCTGGCCGCTGATCTGAGTAGATTACCTCCCGCGCTCGCCATTACCGCCGAGTACGACCCGCTCAGAGACGAAGGCGAGATGTACGGTCAGAAACTGAAAGATGCTGGCGTACCCGTCACCATCACCCGCTACGATGGTATGACGCACGGCTTTGTAGGTATGCCCTACGATAAGGGCAGGCAAGCGATTGCCGAATCCTGCGTCGCGCTGCGAGCAGCTTTTGCTCTCAAAACGTGATTAGCACTACTCGTACCGCAGCACATCCAGCAGCGGCCTGCGCAAGGGTACGCCCCCTTATCATGCCGCTTTGCATTATCATAGTATGGTAGGGGCGCACCCTTGCGGTCGCCCTGGCATTTCACCCTCTTGCGGTCGCCCCGGCACTTCACCCTCTCGCGGTCGCCTCCCAGTTTATTCTCAAAACCACCCACCCACCACTTCTGAATACAACGTACTTGTTATGCGCGCCGATTTACGCATTCGCTCCGCCAGTTCCAGCACAACTTCCCGCCGCTCTGGCGTCACATGTGTCACCAGTACATACGCGCTAGCCGTCCCCGGAATACCCTTCAACGCCCCCTGCTCGCTCGTCATCAATTGCGCAATCACGTCAGGCGTCAACGTATCGCCCACATGAATGCCTGTTACCGCGGCGATGCGTTCTGGCCGGTGCGCAATCTCCTCGCTCAATAGCCGCATGATGGCTTCCGCGCTCATAAGCAGCAGCGCAACGTTCGTTTCAAGCGGCGCCACCGGCTCATAGTCAGCCGGAGCTTTAATCATGCGGTGACGCGCGCCATCAGCCTCGATAATCACAGCATCTGCCCCGCCTTCTTGCATCAGCAACGAAGGGATATCGGGTTGAATACTCATCAATTTCCCGCGATTATCTCTACCGGTTGCCACCGTAATGCGACGGTGATGCGCCCACGCTGCTCTTACCTTGTTCAGCAACATGCGTGTATCAACTTCAAGAATCAACTTCTCGGTCTCATCAGAACTGGGCGTGAAAATTTGTGTAGTAGTGGCGGTGATGACGCGCTTTCCCCTTTGTGCCAGTTCGCGGGCCAGCGTGTACATCGTGGTGGTTTTGCCGCCTGCTCCAACAATGGAAATAAGCGGTTGTTCCGGCAAATCTATCAGGTCAGAAAGCAATGGCATGAATACTCCAATTTTGACAAAGATTGATATTTCTACTATATACCATAAATGCGTCTCATTCGGCGGACCTCTAACTTGCGCCAGTTAGCATAAAGTACCAGCCTTTCAACCGGAGTTTGTCAAATGGCGGCAAATCCAGTAAAGTAGGGGCATCACGAGCGAAGAAGATTGGAGAGAGTCGCATGCAACAATTGGAAAAAGATACCCACCCTATTATTGCTGACTACGATGCTGATAACTATGACTATCGTTCCCATTGGGACAACAGAGCTTACGAACAGTGGGCCGAATCTTATGCATTCAAACGTCTCCTTACTGGTATTGGAAAGGCGCAGTGGCTTATCGATTTTGGAGGCGGGTTTGGGCGCAACACCATTCACTACAAACGGCGCGCCGAACACTGTGTCATCGTTGACTATTCTATCAGAAATCTCCAACTCGCCGCCTCAACCTATGGGCCAGAGATCGAAAGTGGTCACATCTTCCTTATTCGTGCCGACCTCTACCACTTACCATTTATCGATAGCGCATTTGATGTCGGGCTTATCATCCGGGTTCTCCACCACCTCACTGAGGTAGAGAGCGCAATCAAAGAAATGGGACGTGTCGTGGGTCATGATTGGCTTCTCGATGTTCCTATTAAGCATCACGTTTTTGCGCCTATACGTGGACTCATGCATGGAGAAGCGGGCAAACTCTCCAACTGGGAACCCAGAAAGGTGGAAAATGGCGATACGCCTTTCGTGAGCTTTCACCTGGCAATGATAAGAAAACTTCTAACTGACTACGGATGGGATAGCAAAGTTATTGCAAGCGTCAACAACTTCCGGCGCTGGGATCAAGTCCTGCCTGCATGGGTTGTGACTATCCTACGGCCTCTGGTCTATGGCCTTGAGAAAGGTACGCAAAGGGTGGGCAAGGGATGGTGGGGGCCAGATCAATTTGTCCACGCAACGCGCAAAACGCCCATTCTACCGCAAGCCTCTGCAATGGTACTACCACCGGAACCCGAGGGCATGCCAATTGCAGCGCTGGCGACGAAGGTGATCTGCCCGATCTGTCAAATACCGCTGCAATGGTCAAGTGATGCAGCACGGTGCCAAAACTGCTCCCGTGAATACGTACGCACAGGGTTGGTCTGGGATTTTGTTCCAAACTAAGGCATAGAATCTGATACTACATAGCTGGATTGACACGAACGCAACGAAACCAGAAGACAAACGTAGCGCCCGCGCGGGCGCTACGCCATACATCAGTCTCAACAAGCGGCTATTCGGCATCGCCAAAGATGGTATAGTGCCAGCCCTTACGATTCTCATTGGTCAGTTCGACCAGCACATGCTTGATCTGTGTGTACTCGTCGAACGAATACATCGACATATCCTTGCCAAAGCCGCTCTCTTTGAAACCGCCATGCGGCATCTCAGAAGTGAGCGGCAGGTGATCGTTGACCCATACGGTTCCGAACTGCAAAACGCTGGCGGCGCGCATAGCCTTGAAGATGTCAGTGGTCCAGACCGAAGCCGCCAGTCCATACACAACATCGTTGGCTTTCTGCAACACTTCCTCTTCGGTGCTGAAACGGCAAACCACCATCACGGGACCAAAGACCTCGTTCTGCACGATATCGGCATCGTTGCGGTCTTGCGCGATCACCGTTGGCTCGAAGAAGAAGCCTTTCTCCAACCCGGCCACATGCGCGCGCCGCCCGCCGGTGACGATATTCGCGCCGTCGCGCAGCGCGCGTTCCACAAAACCTTCGACGGTGGCGCGCTGGTTGGCGGAGATCAACGGCCCCATATCGGTGCTTTCATTGGCCGGATTGCCGACGCGCACCTGCTTGACCTTGCTGAGGAAGGATTGCATGAACTGGTCGTAAACACCGTCCTGCACATAGATGCGCGTCGCCGCCGTGCAGTCCTGGCCGCAATTGACATAGCCGCCCACTACCGCGCCATTGGCGGCAGCCTCGATATTGGCATCTTCATAAACGATGAACGGCGCTTTGCCGCCCAGTTCGAGATGCGCGTGCTTGAGCGTTTCCGCCGCCGCCCGCATAACATGCTTACCGCTCTCGGTGCTGCCCGTCACGGAAACCATGTTGACCTGCCTGTGGCTCGACAAAGCCTGCGCCACACCGGGGCCGCTGGTCAAGATATTGAGTACTCCAGCAGGTATGCCAGCCTCCAACGCAATTTCGCCAAGCTTGAGTGTGGTCAGAGGCGTCTCGACCGAAGGTTTGAGCACAACGGTGTTGCCAGCCGCCAGGGCCGGCCCGATCTTCCAGGCCGCCATCATGAACGGGTAGTTCCAGGGGGCCAGCGATGCAACCACGCCGAGCGGCTCGCGGCGAATGATGCTGGTATGCCCGCCGGTATACTCGCTCGACGCCGCGCCAGCCAGGTGGCGAGCCGCGCCCGCGAAGTAATGGAAATTGTCGATTGCAAAGGGAATGTCGCTATCACGCGACAGCTTGATGGGCTTGCCTGTATCCTGCGACTCCAGTTCGGCCAGTTCAGAAGCGTGTGCCTCGATAGCCATCGTGAACTTTTCCAGCATCGCCGCTCGCGTGCCGTGTGCCAGCTTCGACCAGCGACCATCATCAAAAGCCTCGCGCGCCGCAGCTACCGCGCGCTCAACATCTTCTACCGAGCTTACAGGCACCTCGGCAATCGGTGAACCCGAAGCCGGGCCAATATCCTCGGCCTTTTTGCCCGCACTACTATCAACGAGTTCGCCATTAATTAACAGTTTGTACTCAGCCACCTCAGTAGCTCCTTTCGCATATGCGAAATAACGGGACGTTCCAATTGGTCCCTTACACGAAAAACGCACTCATTTGGATGGTAGTAAACGATATTCGCAGCCATTAGACACATTCATTACGAATTTTATGAATGTGTTCGCTAATCATTATGCTAGCATTTTATCACAGGCATGAGTTAAGTTCATAGGGCAATATATCTGTGTTCTCTACCCTGATTGTGTAGAGACGGATTATCCCTTGACTAATGGACAAATGTCCATTATACTGAACATCATAATAATGGACAAATGTCCATTATACCAAACACTTCGGAGATGGATATGGTCTCTTTGCATATTACAACCAACCTTCTTGCGCAATCTGTACGAGCGCATCGGGAGAGTAGAGGATTTTCATTGGGAACCCTTGCCGAACAGGCTGGTATCTCGAAAACGAGCCTCTCCAAGATTGAATCCGGACAGGGAAATCCTTCTCTTGATATCTTGTGTCGCATTGCCAGCGCATTGAACGTCCCCGTTGGCACATTGTTCGGCGCGGAAAGTCGTCCTCAGTTACATGTCATCCGCCGCGACGAGGGACAGATCATCACCTCCGAGTCTGGTTTATCCATCCGGCCAATCCTTACCGAGGGTCGCCATCACCGCACGGAAATCTATGAGATGCTTTTGCCAGCACAGATAGCGTACCATTCCCTCGCTCATATCTCTGGCACGCAGGAATTTATCATCTGTATTGAAGGAGATATCTTCCTGGGACCAGAAGGACAGGAAGTACGTCTCCAACCGGGAGACGCCGTCTGGTTCTCTGCCGATCTTCCCCACTCCTATACCTCGACTAGTGGCGCAAGAGCATTCCTGGTTATGAAATACCCTCCTGCTCAAGGTGTCTTGCCATGAGGTTTTTGTCTTACATTCAACATCCCGGGCGAGTATGCTTTGTTGTGTAGTTCCTCTAGCTGAAAGGAAACGAGCATGTCAGACAAACGCGAAGACTTTCTGATCCGGTATGCGCATGATTTTGCCCCTTTCATCGTGGCGCGGGCATCTGGATCGTGGGTCGAGACAACGGAAGGTCAACGCATCCTCGACTTCACCTCTGGTCAAATCTGCTCAACCATTGGGCACAATCACCCGCGACTTGTTGCAGCCGTACAGCAATCACTGGAGGATGTGATTCATCTCAATTCCTGGATACTATCTGAACCTGTACTGGCGCTTGCTGAAAGGCTTGTTGGACTTGCCGCGTCATCCCTCGATAAGGTGATCCTTGTCAATACAGGGGGGGAGGCAAACGAAGTCGCTTTACGCCTCGCCAAAATGCATACAGGACGTTTCGAGATTGTGGGGCTAACTCGCAGTTGGCACGGCTTACAGGCTGGAGTCGCATCACTCAACCTGGCGGGAGGACATGCAGGGTATGGACCGATGATGCCTGGGACGCTTACGCTTCCAGCCCCGTATGCCTATCGATGCCCCATTCGCCACTGCAACGGTACCTGTGACTGCTCGTGTTTAGAAGCTGGTTTTGATGTGATTGACCAACAATCAGTGAGATCCCTGTGCGCTGTGATTGCTGAGCCTGTGCTTTCGGCGGGCGGAATCATTGTTCCCCCACCCGATTACTTCCAACGCTTACGCGCTCTATGCGATGATCGTGAAATGCTCTTGATTATAGATGAAGCTCAGACCGGCTTTGGCCGGCTCGGAACCATGTTTGGGTTCGAGTTGTATGGGATTGAACCTGATATTTTATCTGTGTCCAAGACCCTGGGCGGCGGTATTCCTATCGCTGCCACTCTTACTACTTCAGCCATTGAGGCAGATTGTTACAACAAAGGCTTTGTACACGTCACTTCCCATGTCTCAGACCCGCTTCCAGCCTCTGCCGGGCTGGCTGTCATTGAAGTCATTGAAGAAGAGCATCTTGTCGAGCAAGCAAAGCAGCGTGGAAAGTACCTGTTGGCACGTTTGCTGGAACTTCAGCAGCGCCATGAGCAGATTGGCGACGTGCGAGGAAAAGGGTTGCTTGTAGGGATAGAACTGGTAGAAGATCGTGTAAAGAAAACTCCTGCCGACACATTGGCGATAGCCGTAAGTGACGAATGCATTAGACGTGGATTATCTATGAACATTGTTCGTTCCGTCGGTGGCATGCTCAACTGTTTCCGTATGGCGCCACCATTGTCAGTTACGGAAGGGGAGATCGATATAGCCATAGAAATCATCGATGATGCGCTGACGACTGTTCTTGCTTCGCACCTATCTCGTTCCCAGTTCTAGAGAAAAAAGCTACATTCCTACGACACAGCCAACGTGCGCGTCTCTGTTACGTGCATGTCATACTTTGCCAGTTCGCGGAAGAACGGCTCGACAGGCACGCATAGCTCAGGGCCGAGCGCGCCGCGCCGCGTAATCTCGCCATTCGCCAGCATCCGCCCCGCGATAGCCAGGGGAACGCCCGTATCGAGCGCGCCCGCGCCCACATTCCAGCGGCGATAGGGCAACACAACCACCTGGTTCGTAATCTCAACCTGCTGGCCTCCCGCTGTGCCGCTCGTGACCACACGTAACACATCGCAATCCTGCGGTTCCACATCTTCAACGGGTGCCATCTCGAGCAATTTTGCCAGCATCTCTCGCGGCGAAACCTTGACGCCGCGCACCGTAATTGGCTCATCACTGCCAAAACCCAGGGTAACCAGAAAGGTGAGTTTCGTCATAAAATCGGTCGGAAAGGCAATCTTGAATGTGACAGAGCGTATACCCTTGTCTTGAAAAGAAACGGGGAAGGTTGCGCACTCCGAATGCAGCGAATACATAGCGGTGGCGCGACCAACAGGCAGGGGAAAAATCATCTCCTCCTGCCCGCTCAAGGGCTGCTGTGGATACCATTCGCCATCCTTGTAGACCTGCGGCTGTTTTGTGAACTCGTCAAGAATAGTGCGAATGGAGTAGGGCGCGACCAGGGGAGCCGTTGAAGGCGTGGAGTCGCTGCATCCCAATTCCACCTTCATACTCTCAACGCGGTCGAGCTTATCGGCAGCCGCGCGCGCCAGGATATTCGTAATGCCAGGAGTGCCGCCCATCCCCATAATAGCGGTGATGCCCGCCGCTTCAACCCCGGCGTGCAAAGACATCAGCCTGCGCGTCATGTGGAAGAGGCCACCGAGGTCAGCATAATGCGCCTTCTCCCGAATACACGCCTGGAGAATAGACAGATTGAACGTATAATCTACTGCGCTCAACACGACATCCGCGCCGCGTATCAACTGGCACAACCGCTCTTCATTGGTAACATCGATCTGACGCGCCTGCACTTTGCCGCTATTGAGCGAGGCTGCCAGTTCTTGCGCCCGCGCCTCGTTATAATCAGCGATTGTCACCAGGTCGATGTCGTCGTATTCACATAAAGCGCGCACCGTCACGCGCCCCATCGCTCCCGCGCCGCCAGCTACCACGATATGCATAGAGTTACCTCCTCGCTTCGCTTGTTAAGCGACGGCAGCATTGGAATCATCGGCACCGGTTGCAACGAGATTGAGCGCGCCCTGCGCGGGGGTGGTTGGGGTGGTGGGTACGGACGGCAGACTGGTGGCCGCGTCCCACTCATCGGGCACATCCGGCGTGGAAACCGACCCGCGCAGCTCGCGCAGCGTATCTTCCAGGCGGTTGAGGATGGTATCGATCTCCTCGCGTGTAATCACCACCGGCGGCTCGACGCGCACGACACGCGAGTTATTCAGCGTGCCGGAGATGAGTACGCCGCGCTTGAAGAGACCCGAAGCTACCGCGTAGCCAACATCATCGCTGACGAAATGCTGGCCGATCAGCAGGCCCTTGCCGGTAATGTTGGTGTACACATCCCTGTGACGCCCAGCAATGTCTTTCAACCGCGCGATAAAGTATTCACCCTTTTCAGCAGCCTGTTCAGGAATGCTCTCCTCGAGCGTAACATTGATGGCAGCGATGGCGGCAGCGCAGGCCAGCGGATTGCCGCCGGTTGTCGAGGTATGGATGAACGGGTTGCTATTCATGACGCTCCAGATTTTGGGCGTGGACATGAACGCGCCGATGGGCATCACACCTCCTCCCAGAGCTTTGGCAGAGGCGATAATATCAGGCGCGACATCCCAGTGATCTACACCCCACAGCTTACCCGTGCGACCCATACCCGTCTGCACTTCGTCAGCGATCAGCAAAACCTCGTAGTCATCACAGATGTGACGCAGGCGCGGCCAGAAATCATCCGGCGGCACTATAGCGCCCGCCTCACCCTGGATCGGCTCCATAATAACGGCGGCAATATCATTGCCCACTTCGCGCGCGATACGCAGTTGCTGCTCTACCGCGTCAACATCGCCAAAAGGCACATGGAACACATTATTCTGCGGCGTCATGGCCGGACGGCGGAAGATTGCCTTGCCCGTCAGCGAGAGCGAACCGGCTGTTTTGCCGTGAAAGCCGCGCACCGAGGCGATAAAACCGCTCTTGCGTGTGTACAGTTTGGCGAGCTTCATAGCGCCCTCGACGGCCTCGGTGCCACTGCTCACGAAGAAACTGTATTGAATGTCGCCCGGCGTAATCTCGGCCAGCAGGTGCGCCAGCATACCACGCAGCGGATCAAGCAATTCCTGCGTCGGCAACGGGCTTTTCTGCAATTGTGCCTGCACGGCCCCCACGACCTTCGGATGCGCCCAGCCCAGGTTGAAAAGGCCAAACCCACCCAGGCAGTCGATATATTCGCGGCCCAGCACATCCCGAAAGGTTGCGCCGTGTCCCGTCCATTCGACCGCCGCGAAGTCTCCTGCTTCCGCGACCGACTTACGATACTCGATAAAACCGCTATTATAATATTTGGCGAAGTTGTTGACCGTCGTATCGATCAGCCATTCCGCTTCGCTTTTGCCTAGAACCTGCTTCTGGACAACATCGAGATACCGTTGTGAATCGTTGAGGGCCTGTCGTAAGCCATCGGTACTCATAAAAATCCTTTCTGGTTATGCGGCTTCTCTAAATGACATCCCACCCCGGTCCGCTTACCGATTTCGCACCGTTTCCTTCCATACCATGGAATACTCCGGGCCGGTGGGTATCAAATCACGTATCCCTGGGGATAAACGCTCTGGAAAAACAAATTAAAGGACGCTTGCTACTACGTAAAGCGTACCTGATCTGTCAAAAGTGTAATACACAATAGCTTGCGTTGATCAAAGCAAGTGAGAAGTGGAAAAGCAAAGCCATGACACTTCACCCTGGCACAGACCAGGTATTTCAGGGGGCATAAAGGCTCAGGGGTAACAGGTGGACAGGTGGAAACCGCGAAATACGTAGTATTTCGGAATATAACGGCCTCGTTTTTTACCGGGTATGTCGGTGACTTTCACGAAAAACACCAGCATTCTGCGTTCTGGGTACGAATTGTGTGTTCTTATGTAATCAGTATACCATTACCTGATATGGTTTGGCTAGGCAGTAACCATCGGCGGAGGAATAGGCTCTCCTGCTTTTTGAGCATCTTCTATCCAGAGATTGATGACTTCATGAGCATTCTTAATCGCCTCTTCGTATGTTTTGCCGTGTGTTTTACATCCCGGAAGTTCAGGAACAGTAACGACGTAGATGTTGTCTCTTGGATCCCATTGAATGACCATTGAATAGTGGTTGGGGTTCATAGATCTTTGCCTACCTTTCTCAATGCTTCTCGTACGTCGTCAATTTGATATCTTTGGGCGTCATCTCCATCGTTACCCGAAAGCGTAACACGAAAAGCGGGCAATTCGAGATGTTTCCACAATGTATGGCTCCCTCTGGCTGATCTAGAATAAAATCCAGCTTTAGAAAGGGCGGCTTTAAGTTTTTTAATTTTAATGGGCATCGCTACAACTCAACTTCATCTACGCTAAATTATACAACGACTCTCTGGGTGTTTGCTATACTCGGTACACAGCCTTGTATATCACACGTTAATCAATACGCCCGCCCGAACCTCGACTCCAGATAACGCGCCAGAATAGCGAGGGGATAACAGATCCAGAAGAACATCACTGCTCCGAAAACGTAAAAGAAGAGTTGCAGATTAGCGTCGGAGGCGTTCGCGGTGGCAGCCGCCGTGACCAATTGTTGCAATTCCAGTACGCCGCCAATGACGGAGAGCAACGCGCTATCCTGAACCAATGTAATAAAGTAGTTGGTGAACGGCGGAATAGTAATGCGAAAAGCCTGGGGCAATACAATTTTACGCATGATCTGGCGCGAGTTCAGACCTAAACTCAAGGCCGCTTCGGTCTGGCCTATGGGTACCGACTCAATACCGGTGCGGAAGACCTCAGTCAAGTATGCGCCGTAATTGAAGCTAAGGCCGATGATGCCATAGAAAGCAGCATCGAAGAAATTAGGACCTGGCATAATACTATTGTTTTGCAGCAGGGTCATGAAATTATAGGCAATCGTATAGGGGTCAAAGCCTATCCCTTCGAGTGCAGCGCGAATACCAAAACCCCAGAAAAATAATTGAACCAGGATGGGAGTGCCACGGATGACCTCAACATAGATTGCTGCGATGATTCGCAATACTGCAAAATGCGAAAGACGACCCAGCGCGCCAATAAAACCAAAGATAGTCGCCAGGATCATACTTGTGATCGAAAGAAAAATCGTTAAACCTGCCCCTCCCAGAAGTGTAGGGAAATAGAGAGCGATAGAATCCCGATAGCGATAGAAGTAAAAGGCTAAACCGGCTAGCGCTGCTATAATGGCCGCATAAAAGACATAATCTAAAATCACCAGCAAACTGCGCGGTCTGCGTTCTATATGTGGCTTTGTAATCGAGTGATCCATACAGTATTCCTTCCAGATTATAACGCTGCGCGCAGTTTGCGTTCATACCACCTGGCAAAGTACGAAGTTGGCAGGCTGAGAACAAGGTACAGTACCATCACAAGTAATATGAGCGGTGTGGGATTACTGCCATATTTATTTCGCCAGAAATCAAAAGCGGAAGTAAGTTCAAATCCAGCAATCACACTGACGATAGCAGAATCCTTAAGCATGTAAATAAGATCATTGACGAAGGGCGGAATCATCAAGGGTATCGCTTGTGGGAACACTATGCGGAAAAAGTTCTGTCTTGAATCCAGGCCCAGAGACAGAGCAGCTTCAGTCTGACCGCGTTCGACCGAAAGAAAACCAGCGCGAAAGACCTCCGCCTCGTAGGCCGAGTAGTTGATAGCCAGCACAGCAATACCTGCAGTCCAACCATTGATGTATACAGCCAGATTGAGACCTCCCAGGCTGCTACTGATGCTAAACAGGATGGTACTCAGACCAAAGTAGATGAGAAATAGCTGGGCGATGAAAGGAGTGCTACGAATAACCTCAATATAAATTCGCGCAGGGCCGCGTAACCAGATAAAACGTGAACTACCCATGAGCGCCAGTATAACCCCAAACAGCAAAGCCAATGGAAAAGCAACAACGCAGTAGATAATAGTGTTGAGTGTTCCACGTAAAAAATATGGCAACACTTGCGGAAGAATGCTAAAATCCATACCCTCACCTTTTCTCAACATCACCTGGTGTTGATGTATCTGTATCACCATTCGCTAAATAAAGCGAAGAAACAACGGCGGATTAGCCTGTCACATGTAGGGACGCGATTGATCGCGTCCGTTCGTGCCGGCGTTCACGCGATACGGACGCAATCAATCGCGTCCCTACTGCTCTGTCAAACTTCATAGAGCATCCCTGCTGTCATTCTGAGCGCAGCGAAGAATCTCCTGCGGCATGGAGATTCTTCGCTGCGCTCAGAATGACAGGACTTTCCCTTGCGCTCAGAATGACAGGACTTTCCCTTGCGCTCAGAATGACAGGACTTTCCCTCGATCGGATGAAGGTAGACCATGCACTACCTTTTCCGCGACACAAGCTTCCGTCCTCCTGCTACCCCTTCATCACGCCGATTGAAGCCTGATCGTCATTCCAGATTTGCCACCTGTTGTAAATCTTATAGAGCGTTCCATTGGCCTTGAGGATAGCAAAAGCCTGGTTGATCTCGGGCACCAGCAAGGATGCTCTGGGACTGCTCTTGTTGAAGCCTACATAGTAATTATCCTTGTTGAGCGTTCCACCCAGGAACGTCAACTGGGGAATTGGCTGCGCACCGGGACCGGTACCTTTAACATAGTACGAGGCAATCGGAAGGTCCAGGAAGAAAGCATCGACTTTATTCTGCACCAGGTCGGTAAAGGCAATATTGCCAGCGTAGGAATGAATGGTGATCTTCTTAGGCGGGTTAGTTCCATTGTAATCGTTCATGATTGTTTCAGCTTTATAGCCAGAACCGGTGCCAACGGTATACCCGCCCAGAACCGATACATCAGTCGGAGTGACACCTGTGAAACGTGAATCACCGACGCGGACGACAATCTGTTGACCATACCGGTAATAGGGAACTGAAAATAACTCGGTCTTCTGGCGGTCGGTCGTTTGTTCCCATCCATTCATTACCATGTCGACCTGATTATTCGTCAACGCCTGCTCGAGATTGGCGTAGCAGACCTCCTGTTGTGCCTGGTTGATATTCATCAAGGCCGCGATAGCTGCCGCAATTTCAACCTCGAAGCCGATGATGCTTTTCGGATTTTTCGGGTCTTGAAATACATAGGGCGCGCCTGACACGTAGTCAGCGCCCCATTGCAGATTACCCGGCGTCTTGAGTCCATTACTGGTGACCGTTGTTGCGCCCGCTGTAGGCGTCGAACCTCCACCGGTAGATACGTTGCCGCCGCAGGCCGCGAGCAATGCCTCGATGCTACTGCCCGCCAGGACAAGCCCACCAAGCTGTCCAGCGCGTTTCACAAACGTTCGTCTGCCAATGTCTTCGATCATAAAATCATCATTGCCTTTCCGTAATTGGTCCTGGCACATCCGAGTTGAGCCTACCTTACTTTACAGCATGGTAGAAAGCACGCGCTCCAGGAATAGCTTTGTGCGCTCATGTTTGGGCTGCTTGAACAGCTCCTCGGGATCACCCTGTTCAACAATCACGCCGTCCGAAATAAAAACGACGCGATCAGAGACATCTCGCGCAAACTGCATTTCATGCGTCACTACGACCATCGTACTTCCCTCATAGGCCAGGTCCTTCATAACTTTAAGCACCTCGCCTACCAGTTCGGGATCAAGCGCTGAGGTTGGTTCATCGAAAAGGAGGGCGCGTGGCTGCATCGCCAGGGCGCGCGCAATGGCAACGCGCTGCTTCTGTCCACCCGACAACTTATTGGGGTACACGTCACGCTTTTCCGCCAACCCCACCTTCGCCAGCAATTTTTCTGCTTGCGCCACCGCCTGGTCTCTGGGCGTCTTACGCACGCGCAGAGGGGCCTCGATGATGTTTTGTAACACAGTCATATGCGGGAAGAGGTTGAAATTCTGGAAGACCATACCCAGCTCGCTGCGAATCGGGCTAAGCTGCTTTATCGAGAGGTTGGGATCAAGAAGATGCCCGTGAATGTAAATCTGGCCGCTGGTATGTTTTTCAAGTCCGTTGAAACAACGCAGCAATGTACTTTTCCCTGAACCACTGGGGCCAATCAGGGCTACCACTTCCCTTTTATGCACTTCAAAATCGACATCTTTGAGAACATGTTTATCGCCGAAATACTTGTTCACTTTGATTGCGCTAATTATAATTTCATCTTCAACGCTATTGGTCTGAGATAGAGTACCCGAGTTGGTGAGCGGAACAAATACGCCGTCAGAGAACGACTGATGGGAGTCCATGAGTTACTCCTTTTTTTTGCAAGTCAGTGAAACCTGGCAGATAGCATCACTTACTAAAATTGGTGCAGATCAGGATGTTGGCATACAGTATAGTCATCAATTATGAGCCTGTCAAGCTTTCAGCCATGCCAGAAATTATGGCGTGATATACTATCTTCATTAGCGCCGGCAAGCCGGCTCCAATCAACAGTATAGGTGAAGAATGCCATTCTTTTCAATCGCGCATACCACAATGTACTACGATGTTATTGAGTCAGATTTCACCACACAGGATAATAGTACCTCGCCTTCACACCTGCTGCTTATTCATGGTTTCGGCGGCACGCCCTCAAGCGACTTTGCCGGACAATTGCCACTCTTGCGCCAGCGCTATCGCGTGATCGCGCCGCACCTGCGCGGCTATGGTCGTTCCACGCATCGCGTAGCGTATACCCTGACGTTTTACCAGGACGATGCCGCAGACCTGGCCGCTCTGCTACACATGCTGGGCATCAGCCAAACATTGGTAGTAGGCTTCAGCGACGGCGGCATTGTCGGCTTGTTGCTGGCAGCCCACTATCCACAACTTGTCAGCGCGCTGGCAGTCATGGGCGCGCAGCCCACCATCACTACGCAGAACACCACCGCCATCCGCCACTGGCTGCTCGAAAAGCCCCTACCCGAGGATTGGCAGACCGAACTGGCAGCCCTGCATGGCGACCCCTACTGGCGCGCGCTGCCATCGATGTACGTCAAGGGCCAGGACGCGCTCGTCGCGGCAGGCGGCATCATCATCAGCGATGCAGAACTGGCAAGCATCACCTGTCCCACCCTCATCATGCACGGTAAGCGCGACCGTATTGTCCCAGCCGAATACGCCTCCATCCTGCACGAGAAAATTGCTGGCTCAGAAATAGTCCTATTCGACGCCGGCCACGCGGCCCACCTGCGCTGCGAACAGGAATATACCTCGACAGTCCTGGATTTCCTGCGCAGGCATGACAGGTAAGGTCATTCAAAAGTCGCGCCTCCGGCGCATATTATTGGTTATAGGTGTAAGTTTGCAGGCAGGTCCGAGCAAAATTTACTTGCTATTTGTCAAGCGATGTGGTAATATTAATGAGCATTCCCCCATACTATCAGCATGGGATGTGCAATTACCTGGGGATGTCGGGTTTCGACAGACGAGCAGGTTGATGAATTGCAGGTCGAGGTGTCGGTATGCGCTCTCGTAAAACAACCGACAAACAACAAATGCCAAACCGGCATACAACTACGCTCTCGCTGCCTAATAACCAGTGATGCGTCGTCCCCCTGGCTTTTTTCTGTGGGGTCAGGACCGGGCGTCGAAAACACGGGATGCTATGGTGAGTACCGCCTTCTAACCGCCATTTAAGACCAGAGGGCCAGCGCCGACGAATCCTGTCGATGGGAGTCCGAGACGTTTAAGAAAAATCATCGACTAAACTTGTAGCATATTCATCGATAGGTTTGTTTGGACAGGGGGTTCGACTCCCCCTCATCTCCACCACACGAACGGCTTGTAAATCGGCTTTACAGGCCGTTTCGTTTTATTCACGCTAGCGCAAAAGCTGTACCTTACAGCTTCATCTACAGTTTACAGCCCTGAATACAGCTACACTTACCGCGCTTGCTCGTCACCTCCATTATCAGGCTTGAACTCGCTATCCCACTTTCCCATTGCTTGCTCTTGTTCCGAGAGAAACACATGAGAATAGATGTTTGCTGTTATCATGTAGTTGCTATGCCCTAAGATTTCTTGTATCACCTTCATGTCTACCCCCATACCGCGCAAGAGCGTTGCCGCGCTATGTCTCAAGTCATGAAAGCGCACATGCGGTAAGCCGGCTTCAGCAAGCACTTTATGGAACAACAAGTCGAGGTAACGGGGATTAAAATACCCGCCGTGTAAGCCAGTGAAGACAAGATCACGATTTTCCCATTGACCGCCAACCTTTAATTTTGCCTCCAACTGTTCAATACGATGCTGTTTCAGCATATCGATCACAAAGGACGCTAACACAACCGTTCGTTCTCCCGCCGTCGTCTTTGGTTCAGTTTCTACATACCCGAACTTTCCAATATAATCTACGGTTCGGTGTACCTTGACGGTTTGTTTCTCAAAGTCAACATCAGCCCAACGCAAGGCAAGTATTTCACCTCGCCGCAGTCCGGTTGTTAATGCCAGTGTAAGCAACATCTCTAACCGATTGCCGCGCAAACTTTCTAGCAACTTATGCGCCTGCTCCATTGTAAGAGGCTGTATTTCATGCTTTACAAGGCGTGGAGGTGACACCACTTCACACACATTACGGGATACCAAATTCCAGCGTACTGCATTATCTAATGCCTTATGCAACACGCCGTGTATATGGTGAATAGACTTGGGTGATAGACCGTCCATTAGTTTCCGGTTGTACAACGATTGCACATGTTGAGGGGTAAGCTTTTCCAATTTTATGTTACCCAACGCTGGTACGATGTACGTGTTTATGACTTTGCGATACTTCACGTAGGTACTCACCTTGAGGCTTGATTTGTGAACCTCTTCAAGCCAATAGGTAAGGTACTGTTCTATCG
>DAHVFL010000200.1 GCA_027316975.1 Chloroflexota bacterium
AACAGGAGAAAAACCATATGACCTTGCTCAACCTGACACCGGACGAACTGCTCACCACCACGCGCTCGGTGCGCAAACGGCTCGACTTCTCGCGACCCGTCGAACCCGAATTATTGCGTGAATGCCTGGAGATCGCCGTGCAGGCTCCCACCGGCGGCAACAGGCAGACCTGGCACTTCATACTGGTGACGGATCGCCAGAATATACAGGCGCTGGGGGAAATCTATCGCAAAGGCTGGGCTATCTATACCCAGGTGCAACAGCAAACCTATGCTAAACTCGCGCAGAGCAAGAGAATGACCCCCGACCGTATCGCCACGCCTGGCAAAGTTGCCGATTCCGCCAACTACCTTGCCGAACACATGCACGAAGTCCCGGCCATGCTCATCCCCTGCGGCTTTGGACGGGCCGACATCGACGGGCAACCGGCAGCAGCGCAGGCTGGATGGTGGGGATCGCTGCTCCCCGCCGCCTGGAGCTTCATGCTGGCCGCTCGCGCGCGCGGTCTCGGCGCCTGCTGGACCACTATCCACCTCTACTATGAACAAGAAGCGGCACAGGTGCTCGGCATCCCATATGAGAAGGTAGTGCAGGCCGCCCTGATCCCCGTTGCGCACACGCTGGGAACAGACTTCAAGCCAGGCGCGCGTGTGCCGTTGGATGATATTCTGCACTGGGATACGTGGTAAACAAATCAAGAGGTCATGGCGCAATTGGGGAAAGGGCGATACCCGCGCATCACACCAAAACGCTTTACAGAGCGCTATCAAGCGATACGGCGACTGCTATAAAAGAAACTATGATATGACCAACTCACTAAACGCTATCACACTGACCAGATGCTTGCGTCACTATTGGCCGCGAACACCCCTACCAGCTATATTGAGCATGTCGCCCTCGATCTGGCACAACTGGAAAAGCAATTTACATCCCGGAATTCCGAAGAGTTACACGCGCCCGCAATTGCATCTGCGTTTGAAAGGCTCAAAGCGCGGTCAAAGCAACTACAAGCCGTTCCACTTGTGCCGGTGCATCCTGACCC
This sequence comes from Chloroflexota bacterium, assembly GCA_027316975.1. GTDB lineage: Bacteria > Chloroflexota > Ktedonobacteria > Ktedonobacterales > Ktedonobacteraceae > CF-113. The sequence continues at coordinate 1,043 of DAHVFL010000200.1, forward strand.
TAACACCAAAAATATCCTGCTTACCAGCGATTCCCTGTTGATGGTAGACTGGGATGATATACAGCTTTCCGACCCCATGCGCGATGCCGGGCTATTACCACTAATCTAAAGTATCTGCATCACTTACCTTAACTGCAAGTTTATCTATGGCAGATGGATGACTGGCCCAGCGCAAGATACCATCGGATTCTTCAATCAGCTTCTCTTCCGAAAAAAATCCACATCGTTTATGGAGTTCTAGAAATTGAAAAGTTGGTCGGGATAACTCATGCCGAACCTGTTTAAGACGAACTTCGGGGGAAATAATGTAAAGCGGGAAATTGATATTGGGAGACGAGGCCACAAGATCAGACATACGTAGAAGGCCAGAGTAAATTGATGTCGTATGTTCTACTTCAAAGGCTGCTGCAACAGCTTTAGTGCCTTTAAGCCACAGTACGTCTATCAGACTTATTATTTTCTGGGAATTCAGAATCCATCCCCAGGTTCGGAAGGGTTTTTAGACTAAGATCACCCAATTTTTCACCTTTCCATACCCTGTTTCGATCATTCATAGCAATCCATACTTGACAACCCAGCTTTTGACCGATTTTGGCGAGTAACCATTGAATATGTGAATGGCTAGAAACTGCCTGTTTATCTTCTTCCTCTTGCGATAGCTCAGTTGTAACTATCTCCGCAGTAATGAATTTTGAAATCTCCAACTCCTGCTGATCAGTAGTTGAAGGACTGGAGGTTATGTGTTCGACAATAATCTGCTCAGTTACTTCATCGGTTTCCATGCTATTAGTATTTCGTTGTCGTTGCCAGGCAAAGAGATGTTCCAAATTCCAGGAATTTAAACCAAGAGCCTTCGCCAAAGAAAGATAGCTTTCTCGAAACGTAAAATAGTCTTTGATCGGGTCCTGAGTTGACATATATAATCCTTCTAATTCAAAGGACTGTCGTGTATTTGGATAGAAAACAGGCCACAGTTCAGTGGCTTGCAAGTGCCACCATGCACTGACAAAGAAAGGTGTTCGCGCTGGTTGAAGTTGCTGTTTTGTCACTTGATTCGAGGAAATAAGTTCTTCAATAAATCGCAAAAATGCTCGCATCTGAATTTCACCATCATTCACAGTTATTGGAGCCTTTAGAACCGATCTTAATTGGTCTGTGAGTGCATCGCTATCAGAAATATGATTTACAAGTTTATTAAGAAACATGGCTCCAGACAATCCTTTGAAGCCAAAACAGTTCCATTCTGTGCGGGTCCTTCGATCAAATGTATCTTTGAGCTGCTTTGTGGAAATTTGACCTGTGAGATACGAGTCCAGAAAAGCTACCATCTCATCTTTAGCAACAAGCCGTCTTTGATCCAATTGCCTGTAAATTTCTACCTGTTGCACATCAGTCTGGAACTTCTCATAGAGAGAACGAAATTTCTCAATCTGACTATCTGATAAAGTCATGATCTTCCTTGATCTCCTTTGAAATACTCGATGAATGGACATAATAACTTGATCGGTTTTTGACTGGAGCATTGATGTTCTATTCTAAAGGAATAGTATTAGCTCGTCAAGCAAAATGGACCTTGCTTGCCAGCCAAACAAACTCATCGACTCACAGACATGTGGAGAGAGAGCCTGTCATCCTGAGCGTAGCGAAGGATCTCAGTGTCCGGCGAGCCAGATCCTTCGCTGCGCTCAGGATGACAGACAGAACACGTCTCACATTCGCTCACGGGAAGCCTTCTCTCCACATGTCTGGTCGACTCACCTGAATATTGACAAACCGCGTAACCTTTTGTACACTTCTATAGGAGAGGTATGGTATGCTCTTCTTAGGGGGATTTATGCGAGTTATTCACTGCGAGCAATGCGGTACACCGCTTCCCTGGACTGCCCAATTTTGCGCTATATGCGGCGCGGCTGTATCTCTGCACCCGCTCATCTCCGACTATCCCGACGCTTCGGGTCAAAATACGAAACGACCGCGCACCGGCTCGCTCAAAACCTATGCCTTTTACAAAATGGGGCAAAGCGATCCCGATGAAACGCAGCGCATTAACCACACGCTGGTGCGGGCAAACAGTACGCCGCTACCCATCCTGTCAGACTTTGATGCTGCCGCCGCTTCTCCCCCATTTGTCGAAGATTGGTCAGAAGACGAGGAATTGGATGACGAAACCTCGCGCCGCGATACCTGGCAAAAATTTGTCACGCGCAAAACTCCCGCCATATCCACCGGTACCCCAGGCGCAGAAACGCCTGCTCCCCCACCGTACAGGGTAGGGGCGGGGCTTGCCCCCGCCCTGGAAAATGGTACGCCGTACAGGGTAGGGCTTGCCTCCACCCTGGTATCCCCTCCGCCTGCTCCCCCACCGTACAGGGTACGAGCCGGGCTTGCCCCCCTGTTACCTCCTCCCCCGTATAAGAAACAGCCCCCGCGCTCCTCGCTTATGCCGCGCGTAGCAGGCTGGGTTGGCATAGCCATAATCATCGCTTTATTGCTGGGCGGAGGATTCGGCGTCTTTGTTTCGCTTGGTCGCAACGCCTCGACCGGCCCATCAACCGGCCCATTATCTTTGCAGGTCACACCATCCAGCATCGCTCTCGGCGGCATCGTCACCCTGCGTGGTTCGCATTTTACCCCGCGCGCGCGCATCGGGTTGACACGCGACGCCTCCATTCCTATCGCTGACACCGGCGGTTCAACCTTCACCACCGCTGACGCCAGCGGCTCGTTCAGTGATACCATCAGCATCGATGAATCCTGGACATCGGGCGCGCATAGAATTTTCGCCGAAGATGCCAATTTGCACAAAACCGCCAGCTTCACCGTGCTAGTCACCGGTAATAGTATCTCTTTGCGTCCCGCGCATCTGGCGCTTTCTGTCGCCAGCATCGATTTTGGTTCTGGCGACCAGGCCACTAATAGTACACAGACGATTACCCTCTTTAACGCCGGGGGTGGCCAAATCGACTGGCAATCCAGTGTGACCCAACCCTGGCTGATGCTCAGTCCAAAAAGTGGTACCATCGCCGTTGGGCAGAAGATGCAGGTCACTCTAGCTGCTGATCGCTCCAGTTTGCGTATTGGTCCCTATACCGCTTCTATCATCTTTAACTCCAATACTGGATCCATTACCCTGCCCATCAAAATGCAGGTCACGCAACTACAACCGGGGCACGCGCCTGTCATGCAAATTACACCGGCGGTGCTTTCATTCTCAGGAGTCGATGGCAGCGCCAGTCCAGGCCCTCAAGCCGTCACCATCAGTAATCCCGGTGTTTTGCCCCTGCAATGGAACGCCACCAGCGTCACCAACGACGGTTCCACCTGGCTCAGCGCTTCCCCGCAGTCTGGCACAGTAGCAAAAGGGAATGCTCAATCTGTCACTATCTCTGTGAATAGCGGCCAGCTTTTGCCCGGCGTCTACTACGGCTCTGTCACATTCACCAGCCAGGGATCGTCGGTGGCCGTCAACAACCCACAGACCATCTATGTCAGCGTTACCATAACCTCGCAATGCGCCATCCAGGTCTCGCCCGGCTCGCTCTCCTTCACCGGGGTCTACCTGCAGCCCTCGCCACTTGCAAAACGCATCAGTGTCGGCGTCAGTCAGGGGTGTTCCCCCTCGCTCAACTGGACCGCCTCAGTCACCACCATCACTGGCGGTCGCTGGTTAACTCTCAGCTCCTCAACCGGAACAACGCCTTCCAGCCCCAGTGTCGGCGTCACGATTACCGGACTCAAGCCAGGCACCTATAGTGGTTTCCTCGTCTTCAGTTCGGCGGCTGGCACCCAGACCTTGCCTGTCACCCTCCTCATAGGCCAGGCAACCACGCCCATCATCTCAGCCGCCCCCGCCTTGCTCACTGTCAATGGCGTGGTCGGGCAAATCACACCATCCATTCAATCCATTGTCCTGTCAAATACCGGCGGGGGTACCCTTTTATGGAGCGCGGTGGCCGCCACCACCGTAGGCGGTGCCTGGCTCACCGTCACTCCTGCTTCAGGCGTGTTAGCTCCTCTAAAAAGCACCACGCTCTCCGTTACAGTAACTGTGTTAAAAACATTGATTCCAGGCACCTACACCGGCTCTATCACTATTACGGGTAAGGATAGTACCGGTCGTATCGCTGCCGGCAGCCCGCAAACGCTACCCATCACCTTCATCGTGAAGGCTCCCTGTTCGCTCTCAACACCACTCCCCGCGCTCGCGTTCCAGAGCGTCCTGGGTCAAACCGCGCCCCCGCCGCAGCAAATCAAGCTCAATGCCGCCGCGTCTTGCGTCAACGCCTTGAACTGGAGCGCCACTGTCGCCACTGTCCCGGCTGGTGGCACATGGCTCACCGCCGCACCAGTTACAGGAACGGTAAGCGCCGCCCTTCCATCGCTCACATCGGCTGCTATTGTCAGCGCTGGCCTGCTGGCCGGAACCTATAGAGGCAGCATCACCATCAGCGCTACCGACAGTGTTACCCGTCTGGCAGCAGGCCTCCCCCAGGTTGTCACCGTCACGCTCACCGTGCTACCCGGCTGCTCATTGCAGGCTCCCTCGGTGGCAAGCGAGGTGTTTAGCAGCCAGCCCGGTCTGAACCCCGCCGCGCAGACCTTTACCGTCGGCGTCGCCGGCGCCTGTACTGGCAGCGTCACCATCACGCCCACTGCCACTATGACCAGTGGCGCCGGTTGGTTGGCTGTCACACCAGCCTCCGCCATCGTCGCTGCCAATGGCATCGCCACCTTCACCGTTACCGTCACCTCAGCCGCGCTCGCTGCCGGAACCTACGCGGGAAAGATTTCCCTTGCAGCCGTCAATAGCCTCGGCGTTGCCATCACCGGCAGCCCGCAAGCGGTGGGCGTCACCCTTACCGTCACCTCGCCGCCTGCGCTCTCGGTCGCTCCGGCATCTTTGACATTCAACATTACGCCAGGCCCCAGCGCCCAGACCATTACTATCAAGAACACTGGCGGCGCATCGCTCAATTGGAGCGCCGCCCTTGCCGCCGGCGCTCCCGCCTATGTCACCATCACGCCTCCCGCCAGTGGCAGTCTCGCGGCGGGAGCCAGCGCCATCCTCACCATTAGCGTCAACGCCACCGGCCTGCCTTCCGGCACAACGGCTTCCACAGCAGTTACCATCAGCGCCGTCGATCCACTCACCGGTGGCGTCGTCGCTGGCAGTCCCGCGTCCGTTGCCATTAGCATCACCATTACCGCGCCGCCGTCGCCACCGGCCATGAAATTGAGCGCCACCGCCCTGGCTTTCACTACTACCGCCGGTGTCAACCCGGTGGCCCAGACCATCACCATCACCAACACCGGCGGCGGCACTCTCGCCTGGACTGCGGGCGCGCCTTCCCAAACCTGGCTCACCGTCACACCATCAAGCGGTAGTGACGCAGCCGGGGCAACATCAACGCTCTCATTTAGCGTCAGCGTGGCTAGCATGGTAGCCGGAAAATATACAGCGACGGTAAGCTTCACCGCCCCCGGCGGACTTTCGCAGACCGTCACCGTGACATTGACCATCAATTAGCAGGCACATTACCAGGGCGACGATACCCGCCCCGGTAATGTACCCGTTTCGCCTCTCTTTTTTCTCTTTAATATGGTACAATTCCTCTTAACAGATTGATATTCACCACCCTGGAAAGGACAGCGAAACGTGGAAGACATCGAGAAAGGCGAATCAGGCAGCTCATCAGCCGTCGCCACACGACGCGCAGAACCGCGCAAGGCCAGGCCCCCCGTTCGCTGTTCCATCTGCGCGCGCCGTACCTGGTTGAACGCCACTCATCTCATGGAGCCACCGGGTGTTCCTGAACCGCGCCAATCCTGGACGCTCTGCAAACGCTGTCACACAGCGCTCCTGGTCGAAATGGAGCGTTCGCCCATCCTCTCACCCCTGCGCCTGCGCATCGCCACGGGCATCGTCGCCGCCGATCGCTCACCGTATGTCTATGCCCCCTCGCACAAACCGATCAGCGATCGTACCTGGATCATCATCATGGCATGGGGTTTTGGCATCGCTATGTTGCTCCATCTCGTCCTCGTCGTCATGCTCGCTTTTGTCTCCGGCCATTAACCCGGCATAACCTTGACCTGTTTGCTAGAATATTGTAGGGGCGATTTATCGCATCCGAATTTGGCAGGCGGAAAAGGTAGCAAATTATTTATGAATGGCGCCCAGGATACCGACTCATTACACCCCCGCGCAGTGCTCGCAGGAGTAGCAAACAACATGCGCAGTGGCCTCATCCTGCTCGACCGCCAGGAACAGGTCACCTATTCCAACCCCAGCGCGCAGCGTCTGCTCGGCATCAGCCCGTCCGATATGCTGGCGCAACCCCTCTTCGACGTGCGCCAGCAGCTCCTCTCGCTTGCCGCCCATCCCACCGGCGCGCACGCCGAACTCGACCGCCTCTGGCTCCATCCACAAGAGGAGCAGGCCGCCGAGCTTGCCCTCTCCGATGCCGCCGTGCGCTGGTTGCGCGTGCAGAGCTTCCCCGTCCATGACCAGCCGGGCAACCTGCTGGGGCGCGGTGTCTTGCTCGACGACATCACCCTCGAACGCGCCTCCCTGCAATCGCGCAGCGAGACACTTGCCCTGGCCGCCAATGAACTTAAAACGCCCTTAGCCATCATCAAGGGCTGCGCCACTACCTTACTGGGCAATAGCCTGCGCTGGGAACCCGCCATGCTGCGCGAAATGTTGCAGATGATCGACACCCACACCGACCGCCTGCACGACGTGCTCAACACCTTACTGGATGTCTGGCGGCTTGACGCGGGCGTGCAGCAACTGCGCTACTCAGAAGTGCGCCTCTCAGAAATGCTCGAACAACTGGTTGAACGCTGGCGTAAAAATGCTCCCCGCCATACCTTTATCCTGCGTATGGCGAAAAAAACGCAAACTATTCGCTGCGACGCCCTGCGTATTGAGCAGACCATCAACCAGCTCTTGAATAACGCCGTGATCTATTCGCAGGTGGGCAGCAGCATCAACATTCGGCTTGAAAACAGCGCGTCCGAACTGCGCCTGAG
>DAHVFL010000201.1 GCA_027316975.1 Chloroflexota bacterium
TACTGGCAGGTTTCGTCGTCGCGCAGCAGGATATTAGTGCGCGTGGGCTGCAGCGCGAGGCGCGGGACGCGCACGTTAGCGAGCAACTGCACGATCACCGGGCGTTCCAGTTCGAGACGGCGGGCCTGAATGCTCTCCTCAATCAACTGACGAACGCTATCGTCTACAAAGGTCACTTTTTGGCGAGAGAGTAGCACGATGAGACGACGTTCAGGGATGACTGAAAGAGGCTGGAGTGAAGAATTCAATACAAGAACAGCCATGAATGACTTCCCTTCCTCTCTGTCAGAGCCGAAACCAGATGCAGACAGCGAGGGAGAAGCTTGATTGTGGGTGTGGGCAGGGGAGTATCCCCACCCTTCAGCTTCTACCGCCGCCTGCGACGACGACTGGGCGGATAGGGATTGAAGCTACTTGCGCAGCCAGGTTGGTGATGTTGTAATGCCAGGCACCGTCCGCCCGTCCACTGTCCCTGGTGGGAACACTGAAAAGCGGCGCTCAAACAGCAACATCCAGACGAACTGGCCTGTTGTATTTGACGTACCGGCATCTGTTTCTCCTGCGTAACCTGATCTGCTCACACCTGCGTTGGTTCGCAAGTGTGCCATTCTGGTCGGGGTGAGAGGACTTGAACCTCCGACCTCAGCGTCCCGAACGCTGCGCGCTAGCCGACTGCGCTACACCCCGATTGAACAATTCCGCGCAAATGGTCTCCTGGCCCTACCCGTTGAAACCATCTTAGAGTATGTGCATCATTCGCCTCATTACGCCTGTTAAGCGACTCTACACGAAATGTACGCACACCTCCCCTGCTTCAAGCATAGTATAGCATACTCGGGCAATTTTTGACAATAGGCGAATCATCCTGATACCCTGAAGCACCCCTTGCTTTCTCGACTCATCCATGCTATTATCCTGAAAACGTGTGGAAAGGGCGTTCAAAGGCATGGCAAAGAAAGCAACTGTAGAATATTACAAAGGCGATACCACCCGGTTAGCGCAAGAATTCCGCTGGATGGGTATCGTCATACGGAGAGTCAAAACTTTGCCGCGCGCGGATAAACGCGAGATACAGGAGCGATTGAACATGTGGGACGACTTGATGGAAAAAGACCCGAAAATGAGGAAAATCCGCAAGGAGAGTGAAGCCAGGGGGAGAACCGAGGGCCTAAAAGAGGGGAGAACCGAGGGCTTAAAAGAGGGCCTGGCAGAAGGGCTGCGCAAAGCTATCGTCACCGCTGTGAGATTGCGCTTTCCTGATCTGACCGAGCTGGCACAAGAAAAGGTAGCTCAAGTCAACAAACCTGAAAAGCTGAACTTGCTGGTTGACCAGATTGCGATAGCTCCTGATGAAAATATGGTTCGCTTGCTCCTCGATCTCGCCGCCTGAAGAAAGAGCAGTTTTATGCTGCATTTGTTTAATGCTGCCTGCGAAGGACGTTTTTTGTAGAGTCCGGTATTGGACCTCACAAAAAACGTCCTTTATGCTTCCAATTCTTTCACCAGTCGCTCAGCTAACTCAAACGAGTAGTTCTGCCCGCGATCATGCGGGTAGACCTGGAACATATTGGCGACCCACAGGCCGTTTAGCGGTGCGCGAAGCGGCGGAATGTGCTGTCGATAGTCGGTGGTGACGATAGGCTGCGCAAAAGGCGCTTGAAAAAGCCAGCTTTCGGTGATCCAGTCCTCTGAAAAAGAGGGGGTGATGCGCTTGAGATGCGGTAAGAACTGCGCGATAACCTCTTCTTTGCTCAGTTTGAAGAGCGGGTCGTCCACCGGGCGGTAGTTGCCGAGGTAGAGCAGGTGCCGTCCGCCGTACTCGGATGGCGGGCGATAGTTGGTGTGCTCGACGAGGCTGGTGAAGGGATAGCCGGGGTCGCAGGGATTGATCCAGTAGCTATCGGTCATCTGGCGGTCCAGCGCGAGAATGAGGCACTGCGCGCCATACGCCTGGCCCCAGTCGTAACGCTGGCGGTAATCTTCCGGCAGCGCGGGAATGAGGCGACAGGTGAGGCGCGTTGCCATGGTGGAGATGACGCGGTCGAATGTCCATGTTCCTTGACTGGTGCGCACTTCCCAGCGTCCACCTGCGAGCGGCTGCGCGCTTTCAACGCGCGTCCCCAGCAGGACTTTGCCGCCCGCCTGGGTGATACGCTCGACCAGGCGCTCGTAGAGCAGTTGGAAGCCGCCGCGCAGGTAGCCGAGGTAGGTGGTGCGGTCGTGGAAACGCGCCCAGAACCAGGGCAGCGCGATCTGGTCGCGCAACGCGCCAAACTTGGCCCCGAAAAGCGGCGCAAACACCATATCATAGGCGCGTTTGCCCATCCAGCGGCGCAGCCAGGCTTCCGCCGTTTTCCCCTCATATAGCCCCGATCCCGTCAGCTTGAGCAGCGCGCCCACGGCTGCTACGCGCAGGCGTTCGTCGATGCGCAGTGGCGCGAACTTCAACAGCGTCGTGGGCGAGTCCAGTTGCTGGAACTTGCCATTAATGAGGCAGACGGTACGCGGGTGCGACCACTCCAGCCGATCACTCAAGTCAAGCTCCGCAATGAGTTTGATAGCGGTGGTATCGGTCTTGAATACGTGATGATAGAATTTCTCCAGCCAGCTATCGCCGACGCGAAAACCGGATGCCAGGCCACCCGCGGTCGTCTCCTGCTCAAACACCATCACCGCGTGACCGGCGTTTGCCAGTCGATACGCCGCGTGCAGCCCCAGCGCGCCCCCGCCAAGTATGGCATAGTCCATATATCTCTATCCCTCGTTTGTGCTTTGTTGTGTGTGGCTGTTTAGACCGTCGCAATTGTAGCACACATGGGATATTTGGGGTAGATGGCCTGGTTGGGCGCTGGCCTATAACTCATCTTCATCATTTTGCTCTTCTGTAGAAGAGCCGAGTAGAGAACCTAACTGGCTTATCTTGTTCAATTCGGAATCAATACGCGCATTGGCTACAGGTGTGTTCACTCCATAAAGTTCGCGCACTAGCCGTTCAATTTCATCATCTATGCTTTGATTGGGCGCTGTGCCGCTGGATATTACAGCATCGACAAGGTCTGCTATCTGGTCATGAAAATACGTTTGTCGCACATCGGTAAAATCAATATCCCGAACAGGCAAATCCATAATTGTTTTTTGAGTCATATAGGGGAAACTTTTCCACTCGATATCACCTAATGCCTTATAATAGCGATAAAGCATCATACGCGAATTAAGCGTTCCCAAAATATAGCCCAAACGCAGCTTTTCATAGTGTTCAGGGCGATTAGAGCGAAGCTTAAAAATAAAAACTACCTGGTTTGTATAAGCCCCTGTTCGATCGATTGTGGCATAGACACCTCTGCCCGTTTTCCGTACTAAAAGCTTCTCACCGTCAAATAAGCCGGGTGTCTTGTAATTGATGCCTAAATCCACCCAGTCCACGACATCCTTCTCGGTGTATTTTTGACCGCATTGCTTACACATACGTATCTCTCCTGGCACAAATGGGGGAGCGGTATAATCACAAAATGAGCAGCGAATTTTCGGATTGCGCGGACTGGGATTTGGACAACGAGGAAACGTCCTGGCCTTAGACGTATCAATGAAGCGGGTCTCAACGACCTGATACCGGTTAATGCCTTCGCCTACAATTATTGGTTGCGTACAACGCGGCGTGCGGCCAGGCATGACAATTTTTTCACCCGGAGCGTTCTCATAATGGATAATTTTCCCGCAGGCCGGGTTAAGGCATTGCACATCTTTATAGTTGCCATTCCTCTGTTTATGAGGAATAGGACGCCAGATACCACAATGCGAACATGCCATTACCAGCCCGTTTTTGGATAGCTCAACGCCACGCCCTGTTATAGTAACATCCTGCCATTTGAGTGTATGACTATCGATAGCCTGAATTATCTTGATATCATCATCACTGGCGAAGATGTCGAACACCCTCTCCTTGTTATTATCAAAGCGGGTCTGGGTTATAGAGACGCCTTCTCTGTCCAGTAAATCTTGAATACTATTCCTGCGCGAGGTTTTCAGCAACTGATCTCGTTCCGCTTTTACAATAATTCGACTTCGTAATGTATGATTAGCGCTTCTATTGTTGTTGCGAGTGAAGATAAAAGCAACGGCAGCTCGAAACACATCCTCAAAGACGCCTTCGCCAAGTTTGACCAGAGACTCTATTTGATAATTTTTCAAAATCAGCTCGCGTAAAAGTGTGTGCTGTGGAAGTTGGAGGATACTATCAGGCACAATATAGCCGAAAAGATCACCTGGACGCGAATACTGTGTAATGCGCTCCATGAACAAATCATACGAATCATATTGACCTTTAGCCAGGCTAAAAGCATTTAAAGACAGCTTATCTAACACAACTTCTGCTCCCCATGGAGGATTTCCTAGAAAAACTCGTTGCTGGGGTTCTATACCCAAAAAAACATCAATGTTATAAGAGTCGGCTAAAGAATCGGCAACAACAAAATTCTTTGAAAGATCAGGCAGCTTTCTTTTAGGAGGCTCTTCACCTATGCGCATATAATCGTCTGGCTGCGCGCGCAAAAGCATCTGCCACATATTCAGTTGAGCCTCGCGAATAGCCTGAGCATCACGATCTACGCCATAAATATTATGCCGCAGGATAGAATCACCGGCGCTGTCCTCCTTCTGCAACCCCGATTCAAAGAATCTCAACAGGTTGCTTTTGAAATCTTTTTCTATCGCTGTGTCCAGAAGTTCATTCCATTGCTTATATATGCTTAAAAGAAAGTCGTAAGCGCTGATGAGAAATGAACCGCTGCCACATGCCAGATCGATGACCTTAATAGTTTTCAACTGGCTAATGGCTAGCTGCGCCTTATCATACTGCTTATCCTGTAAATGTTTTTTAGCTGTTTCAAGTATTTGCCTGGCTAGATGGCCCAGCGTTCCTTCAATCAGATAGAGAACAACATATGTAGGAGTATAATAAGCCCCCTCCTCCTGTCGCAGGGATTGATCGGTACGAATTAAGATGCGACCTCCCTCCTGAACAAGATTATGCGCCAGGAACTGCTCATACACTTTGCCGATGATATCCTGATTCAATGTATGAAAATCATAGTTGTAAGGCGTGCTGAGAGCAAAGCTCTGCTGCCCGGTCTGAAACCCAATCAATTCGCGCAACTCGTGGTCTTTTTCAGGCCAATATACATCGGGGTCTACTAATGGACGAACGTACTTATTGGGTATGGTTATGCGCGCAACTTCATGACCCAGTACATCGCTCAGTCGGGTGCAAATCTGTTCTATAAGAGAATCTTTGAAAAGGTCTGTGTTAAGGTCAAGCTCGATGTCCTTGAATGTAAGTAAAAGTTCATTATCAAAAAAGGGGAACTGGTCAACATGTCGCACTTTTTCCTTCCAGTTGTCATATTGACGCACTAATGAATAGTAGCGTTGAAGTCCATACGTTTCCAGGACACGGATAAATATAATTCGATTGAGGATTTGCTGAGAAAGGCCTTTGACTTCCTCTAATGTTAAATCCGGCTGGGATTGCTTAAAACCGTTCGCCAGTAACAAGCGCCACAGTTTCAGATCGTTCAAAAAGGATTTACCCAGAGGAACGTGGCGTTTTTCATAGTACACGCTGGTAATTTGATCATTGTTCAGTTGGTCGTGGTTGAGCAAGCGGAAAAGTAAAGGAGCATTTTCAATATAGTGTTGGTAGGTAAGTTTGAAGAAAGGCTCATAATCTGCAATGTTAAGAATATACATCTCACGGAAATTAGTCAGTACTATCCATCTAACGGGGTTTTCGCGTTCAGGAAGAGCCATCTGATAGTCATGCAAATAGCCGCGAATTTGCTTCTGGTGCTTCTTCCATAAATCTTCCTCTAAAAGTGACTTTGCTTCAAGAAGCGCAAGCCCTTTATGGTCATCCGGGGTCCTCTTCAATACATAATCAACCCATATAAGCCGACCCACACCAGAACGGCGCATTGAAGCCTCGACTGTGAGATGATCTTCGTCAAAGCCAAGAGCCTCAAGCAGAGGCGTTAACAGCATTTGTCTGGTGGTATCTTCTGGCTTCTTATGCCCGGCTTTTCCAGGTTGCGTGTGCCTTAATTGCGCCTCCACTTCTGGTACTTTTTTGACTAATCTCTCTAACTCTGCTTTGAAATCATCGAAGCTTGACATGGCGCATACTACCTTTCATTTTTGCCATCTTAGCAAGAATGCGATGTCAAGTCAATAATACACAGAAACGCCCCAGAGTATTTAAAAGTCGAGTCGAGTTAAGCAGTTTCGTGGCATCCCAGCACGGTGACTGCACGGGTCGCTATGCCTTATGCTGGTGAGCTTAGCAGGGCGCCTGGCGTAATGTATGTATGTTGTGTGATATGTCACAGTGTATACTCACATACACAAGCTCACGCAGAGGAGACAAACATCTGAAACATAGCCCGCTCCGCTTCCAGTTGCTCGCGCCCCGGCGCGCCAACTGTTATGCATTCGACCCTGCGAGTGTAACCGCCGCTGTGAAACGATTGGAATTGCTGATGCCGGAGGCGGCCAGTTGTGATCTTGATGATCTACCGGCATATGCCCTGAAGTACATCGAACGCTATCAGGACGATGTGCTGCAACTGGAAATGGGATGGGAGGTACTGCGCGCGGCGCTGGCACGCGCCTGGGAAGGGAAAGACTACACTACAGTGGTATCCCTGGTGGCTGGCATGGCACGGCCAGCCGGTCGTATCTGCTCGATGGCGGAGGCGGAACGTCTCCTTCAGATGGGTATTGAAGCGAGTTGCCGCGCGCAGGACAACCAGCAGCGCGTCTATTTCTTGAACCGGCTCGGTGGCCTGCTGTATACTCACGCGAGCTACTGGTTTGGGCGGCAGGTTTGGAGCGCAAGCTTGCAACTGGCCGCGTCCTCTGCTCCGGTATTCGGTCTGTGGCAGCCGCTTGCCAACTTCGCGCATATCGTGGATATCCTCGGCAATTACAGCTATGCGAAGCAGTTTGTTGAGGCGATTTTGAGCGCCCGGCACGTCGATGAGCCTGAGAGCCTGGCTGTTGCGCTATTTGCCAGGGGATTTTATGCGCGTCATTTGCATGACATGGACAATGCCCGCGAAGATTTATGTGGCTGCCTGCGGCTTCTTTCTAATCAGGTAGTGGCTAATGGTTCGTCGCCTGATCGGCGGCTCTTCATACTGGTCGTTCAGACGGAACTTGCGCGTGTGGAGGGCGATTATGCGCGCTCGCGCTCCTGCGCGGAAGCAGCGCTCGCGCTTGCGCAGGTCTATAGTGATCGCTATACCATCGCCGCTTTGCTCTTAGATGAGGGGCTTTATGCGTACGTGCAGGGCTGTTTCGCCGATATCGCTCCCATAATCCTGCGCCTGCGCGCTATTGCGCACCAGATGAAGGCGCCGCATGTCTATCGCTGCTGCCAGTTCCTGGGCCAGTATGCTATAGGACATATGTTAGAGGCCCATAGGGCGCTTGCTGAACGCCATGATCTGGCAATTCTCTCTTCCACAACGATGACACGGCACCAACTATTGAGCAAACGGGAACAGGAGGTGCTGCGCTTCGTGGCTGCTGGCTTCTCCAATCGGGAAATTGCGGCGCGGCTGGTGGTTGCGCCGGTAACGGTGAAAAAACACCTGGAACATATCTTCATCAAACTTGATGTTCACAACCGCACCTCCGCCATTGCCATTGCCAGGGCGCTTAAGATCATTCCGTAATATTCCTCAAAAATGCGCCTTTTGGCGAATGGTATGTTCTCATCTTCCATGCTATGCTCGAACCATTGAAAGATGCATATCGATCACTCAACGTACAGGAGTATGAGAAGAATGATATATCACGCGCCCGGAAAAAAACTCGACCGTCGTCACAGGCTTCTACAATGTATCATCCACGCGCTTTGCTGCTGCTCTTTGCTCTTGCTTGCCGCGTGCGCCTCCACCGGCGGGTCAACGCAAGGCAACCAATCTCCAACACCAACTCCATCACCTGCCGCTACATCTACTTCGATGCCGCTACCAACGCCAACCCCGGCTCTCTGTACGCAGTCAGGTACTC
>DAHVFL010000202.1 GCA_027316975.1 Chloroflexota bacterium
GAATATGCTGATGCTGAAACTGCTCTCGACCTTGCCTGCGTACTCTATCATATTCGGCAAGAACAAGGCTTGACACAGCGTGAGGCTGCAAAACGGGCTGGTTTACAGCAGCAGGCCGTTAGCCGTCTGGAGAGAGCTGCAACCAGTGTTCATCAGTTAGGAACATTACAACGTTATCTCGCTGCTTTGGGATATAGTATCGAAATCAGCATTAAAGATTCTTCCGGAAAGGTCGCAGCTGTGGCTAAGGTTTCCTTTGCGTAACCCCGGTGATAGCGTATGCAGCTCTACCCTAAAAGAGGAAAGCGCCTGAACAGCTCTGTTCAGGCGCTTTGGCAGGGGCGAGAGGACTTGAACCCCCAACCGCTCGATTTGGAGTCGAGTGCTCTGCCAATTGAGCTACGCCCCTATGTTATATTTTTAGTACAAAAATGTTAATATGGTTAAATTTGGAGACGAGTGCTCTACCAATTGAGCTACGCCCCTAGATTCTGAATAATGGCGGAGAGGGTGGGAGTCGAACCCACGGAAGGGTTTCCCCTTCATCGGTTTAGCAAACCGACGCACTAGGCCACTATGCGACCTCTCCGCGTAAACTGCATAGCTATTATGGCATAAACTGCCTGGTCTGTCAATCATTTTTTTGCTGCGTTCAGTGGTCATCGCGAATGTCGCTGCATATTTCAGCCCAGCGCGTAAGCATCTTTCAGCCATCCCAAAATATCCGTATCGATCTCATCCGGTGAGGTGAGCTTGAGTTCGTTGTGGAAGCGGTTTTTGGAGACTTGTTCGGATTTGGCGATGCGCTGGCTATCGATGGGGTAACCGGTGCGGATGTTGAGGGAGAGATAGCTTTTGCGGGGATGCACACCGGCGAAGCCAACGCTGCGCGTTTGGCAAAAAGTGAGAGAAGGATGTGTGCTGATCGCCTCTTAATCAGCAACCAGCACACATCCTTCTCTCACAGAATCACCCGCGACACGTTGTTAGACGGTGTGGGCGGTATAGCGGCGTCTGGCAAAGCCGTAGGTGATGAGTTTCCAGATGGCTACCAGAATAATCGCGCCGATGAGCGCTCGCAGGAGGGGGACAGTAAACAGGTAGATATCCCCAATGCCGGTGATGATGATGACGTTCGTCATCAGCCAGATACCGATCAGCGCGGCGATGATGGCTCCTACAAAGCCAAATGGGAGATGGTATTTCACCAGACCCTCGGCAACCAGACCTACAATAGCCGCAATAACGAGGTACAGAATAAAGTTGAGGCCGAACGACCAGACATTATCGCCAAGTTTAATCGTGACACCGTCTGCCAGCACAGTAAGAAATGCGAGCATGTTATCCTCCTTTGCTCGATAGCTCCGTTTCAAAGGAGAAGGTGTCTGCTTTTTTACGCTTTGTTCAGTCGTGTGCCTTCTCCTACGGAGAGCTTCACTTTATCCACGTATGAGGCTATTGTCTGGTTTCACGTCTTTTATGGAGTTGTGGTGTCCAGGCAAACCATACACACTTACAAGCCTGCTGGAAATGCATAAGATGTGTCGGGAGGTGGGTTGGGCGAGCCGTATTCCATCGTAATGGCGTCATGGGGTTGCAGCGCAACTTCGGTTAACAGGGGTGACTTGACGACTCCATTGAAAGGCGTGCCATTGACGAAGATTTGCCAGCCGCTCGATTGCATCATCTCTTGCGGGAAGTTGAGGGTGGTAAAGCCCTGTTGCCAGAGCGTCATGAAGTCATCGAGGGCCAGATTGTGCAGTTTTTGTGGCTCTTCGATATGGGTGATGCCATCGTCAGTATGCGTGTGCATCCAGTAGAGACAGGTACCATCGGTGGGAATGCCAATACCCGCCGGAATGGTTAGCTCTTTGCCATTGATGTACATTCTAAAATGGACATGAATATGATAGCCGTTTTGCTCAGTGCTATCGCATGAAATACTACTGATGGGTGGATGGAGCGCATTGACGCTTGTCGTGTGTTGAACTTGCAGGTAAAAGAAACCCATCGCTAGCAATAGCAAAGCGCTGGTGGTGATAGAAGCCCACACGGAGATACGCGCGCGGCGTTGTTGCTTGCGGCGTATGGCGCGGTTTTCACGCCGTTCCTGCCGTAAAGCCTCCTCTTCAGACCATGGGATTAACTGCTGCCTGTTCATTTTATTCATTTCCAGCTATACCGGCCCCGCTGATTGCGTAGCTGGTCTGGGCGTCGTTGGCCTCTTCAGTCGCATAGGTTTGATGGGCGCGGAAATATGTTCCGGCTGCTCCAATTCTTCCTGCGAGAGGGGGAGCGCGTGCAGGGCGATAGCCAGCACTTCATCCATGCGTTCCACCGGCAGGAAGCGCAGGTCTTTTACGACTTCAGGCGGCACATCCCGCAGGTCCTGCATATTGCGTTTGGGCAGGATAACGGTGGTAATACCGGCGCGATGCGCGGCCAGCACCTTCTCTTTGAGGCCTCCGATGGGCAATACGCGCCCGCGCAGGGTGATTTCCCCCGTCATGGCGACATCGCGCCGCGCTGGTCGCCGTGTGAGCGCGGAGATGAGAGCCGTTGCCATGGTGATGCCTGCCGATGGCCCGTCTTTGGGGATGGACCCGGCTGGCAAATGCAGGTGGATATCGTATTTCTCATAGAAGCGACTCTCCAGGCCAAGCTGTTTGGCGCGCGAGCGGGCATAGGAGAGAGCGGCCTGCGCCGATTCCTTCATCACATCGCCAAGCTGCCCGGTCAGTGTGAGGTTGCCGCGGCCCTCCATCAGCGTCGCCTCGACGGTCAGCAGGTCGCCGCCCGCGTTCGTCCATACCAGACCGGTAGCGATGCCCGGCTCATCCTTTTGTTCGGCCAGTTCGAAGAAGTGTTTTTGCGGCCCCAGGTAATCGGGGAGTTTCTCAGCCGTGATTATGGTTTTGCTGCGGCGTCCCTCCGCCACTTTACGCGCCACTTTGCGCAGCACTGAGGCGATTTCGCGTTCCAGGTTACGCACGCCGGCCTCGAAGGTGTATTCGCGAATGAGACGGTGAATGGCGGCATCCTCAAAGGCTACTTTGGACGCCTTCAGCCCATGCTCCTGCACCTGTTTGGGAATGAGGAACTGGCGCGCGATGTGTAGCTTCTCGTCCCCGGTATAACCCGGCAGTTCGATAACTTCCAGGCGGTCGCGCAGCGCGGCAGGCACAGGATGCAGCACATTGGCGGTCGTCAGGAAGATCACTCTGGAAAGGTTATAAGGCACTTCCAGGTAATGATCCGAGAAGGCGGAATTCTGTTCGGGGTCAAGCACTTCGAGCAGAGCCGCCGAGGGATCGCCCCGGTAGTCCGCGCCGATTTTGTCGATCTCGTCCAGCACGAAAAGCGGGTTGATGGTGCCGGCCGTCTTCATGGTCTGGAGAATGCGCCCCGGCAGCGCGCCCACGTAGGTGCGGCGATGGCCGCGAATCTCGGCCTCGTCATGCACGCCGCCCAGCGAGAGACGCACAAATTTGCGGTTCAAAGCCTCTGCGATGGAACGTCCCAGCGAGGTCTTGCCCACTCCCGGCGGGCCGACGAAGCACAGGATGGGGCTGCGCATAGTGTCGGACAGCTTGCGCACGGCGATGTATTCCAGGATGCGTTCTTTCACCTTTTCCAGGCCGTAGTGCCGTTCTTCCAGGATGCGCTGCGCCTCTTTGAGATCGAGTCGATCTTCGCTCGCTTTTATCCAGGGTAGGACAACCAGCCAGTCGAGGTAGGTGCGTATCACGCCCGAATCGGGAGCCATAGAGGGCGTGGCATTGAGCCGGTCAAGCTCCTTCGATGCCCTGGCCTTGACCTCTTCGGGCATTCCTGCCGCCTCAATTTTGTCGCGCAGTTCCGCACCATCGCGAATAGAGGGGTCTGTCTCGCCCAGCTCGTGTTGAATGGCTTTGAGCTGTTCGCGCAGGAAGTATTCGCGCTGGCTCTTATCGACCTCTTGCTGTACCTGGGTGTGAATCTGCGATTCAAGTTCGAGAATATTGAGTTCTTTCGAGAGCAGAATACAGGTTTTCTGCAAACGTTCCTCGACGTTGAACGCTTCCAGTATTTCCTGGCGCGTAGCGATGGGCGTTTCGATGGTGGAAACAACAAAATCTGCCAGCCAGCCTGGCTTATCGATATTCATGGCCGTGATGAACGCCTCATCGGGCAGCGAATTACTCAGCTTGATGCATTTTTCAAAGAGCGCCAGTGTCGCCCGCATCAACGCCTCTACAGCCAGCGTGCGTTCCGTCTCTTCCGAGACAACTTCTGTTCGAGCGCGCATAAAGGGCGTGAGCCGCGTATATTCCAGGCGGCGCAGGCGTCTCTGCCCGTGAATCAAGACGCTGGTCGTGCCGTCCGGCAATTTGAGTACGCGGTCTATCACTGCTTCGACGCCGATAGTATATACGTCGTCCGGGCCGGGGTCTTCTACCTCTTCGTTTTTCTGTGTGACGACGAACAGCATCCGATCCTTGCTCATGGCGGCCTCGATAGCCTTGATTGATTGCTCGCGGCCAACCATCAATGGAGTAACGATATTGGGTATCAGCACCGTATTACGGATAGGCAATAATGGAAACTCTTGTTGCCCTGCCAGGTCATGGTCGCCGGATGCGCGTTTTTTCGCTGCCCCGCGAGTTGCCTTCTTCGTGACCATACACTTCCTCTCAACCGTTTGATTCTATGCAGTATTGTTGATGTTTGACATTATAACGTATGCGGCATGCAAACAGTGAAAAAATTGTGACAGATTGGAGAAATGGCTATTGGCAAGGAAGTGAATTGTTCAGCGCCTTGCTTCTCATAGGCCTCGGTGTTTGGCTGCTTGCCTCTTAGCCGTTACTGTTGGATAATGTAACCGTCGTATTGATTAAGATTTGTCATCTAACTTCTAGTCGAACCGTGAAGCAGTGTGAATGCGAATGAAGACTAAACAACGAATACCGCTCCTGAGTGGGATATGTATTGTAGCCAGCGCATTTATTGTTGTGCTCTACTGGTTTCGTTGGGGATGGCCGGACTTCAAAAATGTATGGACCTGGCTACTATTACTTGCTATACCCTTTACGCTTGTTTTCCTTGCTCTCTGGTTTAACGTTATCAACCGCAGAACTGATCTGAAAATCGCCGCAGACCGCCTGCGCGAAACTACACTGCACGCTTATTTTGATAGCGTATCAGAGTTGCTCCTGGAGAAAGACCTGCGCTCCTCTCAACCAGGCGATGAAGTACGCACCCTGGCGCGCGCCAGAACCGTTACCCTGCTAACTCAATTAGATACAAACCGCAAGCTGCGTGTCGTGCAGTTCTTGTGCGAATCACACCTCTTTGCTGTTGTTGATCTGTACGGGGCCGACTTGCAGGGAGTAAATCTGGCCCATGCATCTTTGAGTGGAGCCAATCTGATTGGAGCCAACCTGAGCAAAGCCGACTTGAGCGAGGCCAATCTGAGCGGAGCCGATTTGAGTAAAGCCAATCTGAGCGAGGCTCATTTGAACAAGACCGATCTGAGCAAAGCCAGGCTGCATGGCGCGCGTCTGATGAAGGCGAACCTGACCGGGGCCTACATGAGTACGGCAGACCTGGGTTATGCGAGCTTGATCGAGGCCAATTTGAGTGAGACGAATCTGAGTGGGGCCAATCTCAGTAAGGCTGATCTGAGCAATGCAATCCTGAGTGGAGCCAACCTGATCGTAGCCGACCTGAGCCGGGCTAACTTGACTGAGGCCGACCTGAGCGGGGCCAGGCTAAGCGGAGCCAACCTCAACGGGACGAACCTGAAAGGAGCCGACCTGAGCCGGGCCAACCTGAAAAGCACGTATTTGTCGCTGGAACAGCTTACAAATGCAAAGGGTATCCAGGAATATCAGGTAGATATGGAAGGGCCACAAAGCTAAAACTCTGAAATCTCCTTTCAGTTTACTTGCAAACCATCGCCCCGCGTGTTATGCTTCACGTACATTTGATCTATCTCTATAGATCACAGGGGAGAGAGCAAGCATGACGCAGGTCGAGGTTAGCGCGCAGCAGGGGGTATTGCTGCGGCGCGCGCACGAGCTTTTGGAGAGCGTTGGGCAGGCTGTAGCAGAAGAGACGCTGCTGCACCATTTATTTGGCGTGACCGGGGGGACAGCAACGGCAAAAAATCCGGTCTGGGTGATGTTGCTGCGCAAAGCTCTGCACAGTTCTTCTTTATTTGAGCAGGCGGAGAACTCGGATTGGGCGCTCACGGCGTGGCGCAGCACGCACCGCTCCCTAGATGAGATCGAATATGTCGTGCTTGATACCGAAACGACGGGCCTGCGTCCCGGCTCGCATCGCGTCATCGAAATTGCCGGCGTGCGTATTCGCGGAGGCGCAGCGCTCGGCTCGTTCCAAACGCTGCTCAATCCTGGCACGCGCCTGCCCTCCTTCATCGTGCAATTTACCGGCATCAACCAGGAGATGGTCAATACAGCGCCCAGAGCCGCCGAAATCTTCCCCGATTTTCTCAGTTTCATCGATGGCGCGATCCTGGTCGGGCATAACGTCGGCTTCGATCTCGGTTTTCTCTCCTACGAAGCGCGGCTGCTGGGACTCGACTTTCCCATTGATGGGCTGGATACCATTCCCCTGGCGCGCCGCTTTTTGCCAGCCTTGCGCCGTTTCAAGCTCGATAACGTGGCCGATCACCTGAAAATAGCGACCGCCAACCGGCACCGCGCCCTGGGAGATGCCCGTGTGACGGCTGCCGTTTTCATTAAGTTGCTCGCGCTTGCTCAGGAGCAGGGTATTCAAACATTGGGACACCTGCGCCGCCGCCTGCAATTGCCTGTTGCCTGGAACGGTGACATTACGCAGGCCGCCACGAAGAAGCAGATCGAGCAACTGCGCGCCGATGGCCGCGTCTCCAACCAATCGACCTCTGTACGCCCGACGGGCACGCTTTTCCTGAATCCTGCCTGGAAACGCGACTTTCCCGCGCTGCCGGGTGTGTATCTCATGAAGGACGCCAATCAACAGGTCATTTACGTAGGCAAGGCCAGGTGTTTGAAAGACCGCCTGGCCTCTTATTATAACCAGCCGCTCGGGTATACACGCAAAATGGATGGATTGCTGCAAAACGTCAAAGAGATCGAGACGCGCGTGCTTGGCTCGGAACTGGAAGCGCTGCTGGTAGAGTCGCAATTGATTAAGAAGTTGCAACCGGCGTATAACGTGCAGTTGCGCAACTACGAACTGTATCCCTTTATCAAAATCGATACCCGGCACTCATTTCCGCGTGTCTACGCCACACGCGAAGTAGCTCCCGACGGTGCGCGCTACTTTGGCCCGTTCCGCAGCCGGCGTATTGTAGATGTCACGATTGAACTGGTGCAGAAAGTCTTTCCCATTCGCACCTGCACAAAGAGCTTACCGCCCCAGGCTAAACCATCTGACCCCTGCTTGCGGCTGCATTTGAATCGCTGCCCCGGCCCCTGTCGCGGCGGGGTTGACGAAAGAGGCATCGAGGAGTATCGCAAAACCATTGAAGAGGTGTGCGCCTTCCTGGGCGGCGAGCGCGAAGACCTGTTGGATCGCCTGCGCCGCCAGATGCTGGAATCTTCGCAGCAACTGAATTTTGAGCGCGCCGCCTGGCTGCGCGACACTATCCGCAGCGCTGACGAAGTGCTGATCGGTCAGCAATTGATTACGGGCGCGGTCGAAGCCAACAATCTCTTCATCGTCTATCCCTCGGCCCGCGCTGGCTGCAACGAACTATTTCTCATCCGGCATGGCCGCCTGGTAGACCAGCGTTGTATTGCGCACGAGCCGGAAAGCACGAAACAGGCGGTGCGCGAACTGCTGCGCGTCGCCTCTGCGTTGGGCGAACCGCCGAGCATCGTTGGCAAGGCGGAAGTCGATCAAATTAATATTATTAGTCGCTGGATACACCGGCACAGTAGCGATCGCGCCTTCTTCCCCTTCCAGCAAGCCCTCACTAACGAAGACGAAGCCCGACTGCTGGCGCAGCGCATCTGGATAGAAATCGAAGCCGTGCGCTCTCTGCCTCTTGCATATAGTACAGATGAAGAGGATAATA
>DAHVFL010000203.1 GCA_027316975.1 Chloroflexota bacterium
CGTCTGGAGGAACTCCGCGCACTGCAACCGCTCAGTCTGGACACCCTGCACGGGGAAGCAGAGGACTGCACCTTTGCGGACGTGCTGGAAGCTCCCCCGCTCGTGTTGCCTGATCCGGCAGCCGCCGCCCCAGAGGAGCAGCAACGGCAGGCCAAACACGAACAGGTCGAGGCGCTGCTCTCCCGGCTCACTGAGCGCGAACATCAGGTGCTACGCCTGCGCTACGGACTGGACGAGGCTGATGGGCGCTGCCATGCCCCGGCAGCCATTGCCCGGCAGTTGGGGTTGGATAGCTCGACGGTCTATCATCTGGAACATCGAGCTTTGCGCAAACTGCGCGCACTGGCTCGCTCACACGGCGGAGAAGCGCGCCAGCAGCAGGCGGACAAGCGGAGACAAGAGCAGCGAGAGCGCCTGCAAGCTGCCTGTGCCGCACTGGAGAGGCAGGGCCTCGCGATCAGCGTTAAGGCGCTGGCGCGGCAATCCCATGTCGATAAAGCGGTCATCCAGCCCTTTGTGCGCGACTACTGGAACCAGCACGGCAGCGAGCAGGAGCGTCTGGAAGCCGCCTGTGCCGCACTGGAAGCCGAGGGGTTGCCCGTCACGATGGCGCAACTGTGCGGCAGGGCGCATGTCGGGAGCAAGGCCGCTGCCGCTTTCTTGAAGAACTATCACCCCGCGATCAGGCCGCGTCCGGCCAGCAAGGACAAACCCGCCCGCCCGGCGAAGGCGTCACCACAGGAACGGCTGCAAGCAGCATACACGCGCCTGCTGGCACAGGGCGAGAAGATGACGAAGGCGCGCCTGCGCAAAGAGGCTCGGGTGAGTACCAATGCTGCAGGCTCGTTCCTGCGTGCGCGACGCAGCGCAGAGGCCCCCACCACGCCACAGGAATGACCGCAGCACCGCGCAACACGAAAAGGCGAACACCGGCATCGAGGAAAGGAGCCATCATATGAAGAGGAGCAAGACGCCCACGTTTCTCTTAGAATTGCCCCTCGTTGTCGATGCCGGGCAAGCCAAACGCCTCCGCGCCCATTTCGAGGCAGCGCGCTGTCTCTACAATGCGCTACTCGGTGAGGCTATGAAGCGGCTGCGGGCCATGCGCGCTGATCCGGCGTGGCAGGAGGCGCGCGCCATGCCACTGGCGCACAAGCAGGAACGCAAGGAAGCCTTCACCCACTTACGACAAGTCTATGGCTTTTCCGAATATGCCATGCATGACTTTGCGAAAGCGGCCAATTGTGCCTGGATCAGAGATCATATCGATGCGGTCATGGCCCGAACCCTGGCCACTCGTGCCTATCAAGCCGCCAATCGGGTCTGTCTTGGCAAAGCGAAAAACGTCCGCTTCAAGAGCAAGGGGCGTGGATTGGACAGCGTGGAGAACAAATGGAACAAATCAGGAATGCGCTTTCTCCTCCAACCGCCTGAGAAGGGCAATCAGGGCTGGCTACTGTGGAACAAGGACCTGCTTCCGGCCCTCATCGACTGGCATGATCCGGTGGTGCATCATGGCCTGAAACATCGCATCAAGTACGCGCGACTCGTCCGACGCAAGGCATCCAGCCCTAATGCACAGGGGGCAGACGTAGAGGGCTATCGTTACTTCGTGCAGTTGGCCTTAGAAGGCCGACCTCACCAGAAGAAGAAGCTCACTGTCGGAACGGACGTGGTCGGGCTGGATGTAGGTCCCTCAACCATCGCCATTGTGCCACAGCAGGGGGAAGCACGACTTGTGCCATTCTGCGAGGAACTCAAGCCCGATGCACGCGCCAAACGTCGCCTACAACGCAAGCTGGACCGCCAGCGCCGCGCCAACAACCCACAGAACTACGATGAGAAAGGCCGCATCAAGAAGCGCGGCAAGCGGCGTCTTGCCTGGAAGAACAGCAAGGGCTACCTTGCAACGAGACGCCGCCTTGCCCACAAAGAGCGCAAACTTGCGGCTCATCGCAAGAGCCTGCATGGGCGACTCGTGCATCAGATCATCCGTTGTGGCAACATCATTCGGACCGAGAAACTCTCCTACAAAGCATGGCAGAAGCAGTATGGCAAGAGCGTGGGACGCAACGCCCCAGGGATGTTCCTAGAGCACCTGAGACGCACGGTTGCAAGCACCGGCGGCACCCTGAGCGAGTTCCCCACGCGCAGTACCAAGCTATCCCAGTACTGTCATGGCTGTCAGACCTACGTCAAAAAGCCGCTCTCAGAGCGCTGGCATCACTGCCCTTGCGGCATCGGGCCGGTGCAGCGTGACCTGTACTCGGCGTGGTTGGCGGCTCATCTCGACCCACCAAACCCTATTCCCTCTATTGCCCAGGACTCCTGGGAGGGTGCGGATCTGCGCCTGTTGGCAGCGGTAGAGGTCTTACAACAACGTGCGAAAGAGGGGCAAGCTCTGCCCCGAAGCGTGGGCATCCCCCGCGCCCGAGCGCGTCTGCCCGAAAGTCCTGCGCCGAACCGACTAGCGCTAGTCTACCGACGAGGTAGGCTGGAAGCGTTGGGGTAGGCAAGGGAACCCCCCGCCAGAGGCGGGAGAGGATCAGACTTGACCCTTTGGCGGCTGCACGCTATACTGCAACTGTTACAATAGTCATATAGGAGCTTGTTGGAGGAACCATTATGCCTGAGAAAAAGCCTTCTCTACCTGGGAAACAAGAGAAGAGCGCGCGACAGCAAAAGAGTGAAAAGGTAACGTTGCCTTCTTCTAAAGTTCGCCAGGCAAACAACAGCAAGCGTTCCTCGAAACGCCAGACTCGTTCGCTTCAAGCAGGGCTTGCCGTAATGGGGGGCCGCGCAGCAGGCGCTATCAGTCGCCGCTTGCGCCTGGGCGGCGGCACCAGCATCGCGGGAGTAGTGGCGCAGCGCATTTATCCCGATATTGTCAACCATCTTTCCTCGCAACTGGCCTATGGCAGCGTGCTGGTGACGGGCACCAACGGCAAAACAACCACCAGTGGCTTCATCGCGGCCATCCTGAGCGACGCCGGTCTGCGCGTCTGGCGCAACCGCGAAGGTTCCAACTTGATGCGCGGCATCGCGAGCGCGCTGATCATTCGCGCGCGTCCCGGCGGAAACCTGAGCCGGGCCGGCCAGGCTATCTCGATCTTTGAAGTCGATGAAGCCGTTGTGCCGCATATGGTAGAGGCCGTTCCCCTGCGCGTAGCCGTCTTTACCAACCTGTTTCGCGATCAACTCGACCGCTATGGAGAAGTGGATAGCGTTTCCACTCGCTGGCACAAGGCCGTCAGCGCGCTGCCCGCAAGCGCCACCCTGATACTGAACGCCGACGACCCTGCTGTAGCCCTGCTTGCCGAGTCTCGACAGGACAACGTCGTCTACTTCGGCATCGATGATGCCGCGCTCGATCTTGCCGCTCAAGGCATCTCGCCGGAGCGTCACCAGACCATTGATACGCACACGTGCGCAAAATGCGGCGCGGAACTCGTTTACTCCCTGCGTTTCTATAGCCACCTGGGGCACTACCTGTGTCCCAACTGCGGCAGCGCGCGCCCGCAGCCGCACGTGCGCGCCACCAGCGTCACCGTGAACGCCTTCGATCAACTGCGCATCACCGTTGAAACACCCACGCGGCAGGGCGAAATCGTGATCCCCCTGCCGGGCTTCTATAACATCTACAACGCCCTGGCGGCCATCGCGGCAGCCCAGGCATTACAGATCAACTGGGAACCCATCGTCTCCGGCATCCAACAATTCAAACCCGTCTTTGGACGCGGAGAACGAGTGCAAGTCGCAGGACGCACTATCCGCATCTTGCTGGCAAAAAATCCGACCGGCTTCAACGAAGTGCTGCGCACCCTCTTTAGCGAGGGCGAAAAACGGCATGTCCTGCTCATGCTCAACGACAATATCGCCGATGGCCGCGACATTTCCTGGATCTGGGACGTTGATTTCGAGCGGATAGCGCAGCAAACAACCATGCTGACCGTAACTGGTACGCGCGCCCTCGATCTCGGCCTGCGCCTGAAATACGCGGGCATCGATGCGCAGGCCATGAACATCGTCCCACTTACACCCTTACGCGCCGCCAGCAAGGAAGCGATAGCCCTGCCACGGGGAAAAGAAACCGCCCACGCCGTATCAAATGGCAGCGTAACAAGTGCGCGTAAAACACGACCTACGGCAAAACCTGCTCAAACGCATGGGCTGGCCTACGCCCTGGATTCCGCGCTGCAACAAACCCCTGTGGGTGAAACAATATTCGTCATACCAACGTACACTGCATTGTTAGACATTCACCGCGAACTCGAACGTCGGGGATTAACACCCCGCTACTGGGAGGAGAAAGGCCCGTGAGCGACAGCAACAAACCACGTTTCACGCTGACCCTGGGACACCTGTACCCCGCCCAGTTAAACCTGTACGGAGATCGCGGCAATATCATCACATTGCAACGCCGCTGCCAGATGCGCGGCATCACGTTGCGCGTCGTCCCACTGGGCATCGGCGATGCTCTCGCTCCCGACGAATACGACCTGCTTTTCATCGGAGGAGGACAGGACAGAGAACAGGCGCCCGTCTCGCAAGATATCTTCGATATGAAGGGTATCGGCCTGTGGGCTGCCGTGGAAGACGATATGCCAGTGCTGGCCGTCTGTGGCGGCTATCAACTGCTCGCCCACTATTACCGGCCTGCCAGCGGCCCCGATATGCGCGGCCTCGGCATCTTCGACGCCTGGACCATTCACAAAGGAGCCAATGTCCCACGCTGTATTGGCGACATCGCCATCGAGTGGAACGGCAGCACACTGGTAGGCTTTGAAAATCATGGCGGGCGTACCTACCTCGGCACGGCAAAGCCCCTGGGCAAAGTGCTGAAAGGCCACGGCAACAATTCCGAAGATCATAGCGAAGGTGCCATGTATCGCAATGCCTTTGGCACCTATTTGCACGGCTCGCTTCTCCCCAAAAACCCGCATTTTGCCGATCACTTGCTGGCATTAGCCTTACGCCGCTCCTATGAATTGAGTGACGACAACCTGAAGAAAATCTTCCCCAGGTATCTCTCGCTTAAGGAACGGCCAGCTCAGGAGAAGCGGGGACGCGCCGCGAAAAAGAATGGCGCGAGTGGCGCGGTCTACGGCATCATACCCACGCCCATCGATCTCGACGACACGCTGGAGTGGGAAGCCCATGCCTCAATGCTTGAACGTCTTGGATTGCGCTCTGCGGCAAGAGCCGCGCTACGTCACCGGTAGGGGTCAGAATGGCCCTTTCTGATGACCAGGAAGGTCACATGAGTACTGACAGGTCTTTAGCTCGCTGTTCATTCTGCGGAAAACGCTCGCCCGAAGTCAAACATATGGTAGCTGGCCCCGGAGCCGCCTACATCTGCGATGTGTGCCTGGGACTATGCCTTGAGATTTTACATGATCCTGCGCCATTCTCCCCCAGAGCGCTGGAACTGGCTTCGCGACCACCGGTAGTCATTGCCGCGCCACAAGAACTACCCGCGCCCTCCATTACAGGTGCGAAGAGAGAGCCACTACGCGCCATCATCATTGAACTGGAACAGAAACAACAGGATCGCACCATGATGCTGCGCGAGTTACAACTCTACCAGGAACACTTCGAACTGCATTACCTGTGGATTCGGCCACCATTTCGGGCAGGCTTTGCCTTTGTGCCGCGTATCATCTTCCAGGTCTCCGATAACCTCGGAAACCTGTGGGCAGGCGATCGTGGAGGCATGGTGTTAGCGCGTCCAGAACTAAGCAACGGCCCGCACCTGGCCGTCTACCAGGGCTATGCGCGGTTCAGCCCCCTTCCCCCACTCGAAACGCGCCGTTTGACAATTCGCGCCGCCGACCCCCTCGGCCAATTCGAGCAACCGCCGCTTCTCCCCTGGCAATTTGAGATTACGGTATAATTTTCCAGGGCGACCGCGAGGGTCGCCCTGGCCTTGCTACTGGCTA
This sequence comes from Chloroflexota bacterium, assembly GCA_027316975.1. Lineage (GTDB taxonomy): Bacteria > Chloroflexota > Ktedonobacteria > Ktedonobacterales > Ktedonobacteraceae > CF-113. The sequence goes on from DAHVFL010000203.1 coordinate 5,940, forward strand.
TTACTCTGTTACGCCCTCTATGGCTGGCACGAGCAATCCATAACCGCCTTCTTCCAGGCGGTAGATGACATTGACGCTGCCTGCCTCCTTATTATAGAAGGGATAGAAATCCAGATGGTACGCCTCCATCTGTGCGATTACCTCGTGGTCGGTCATCGGACGCGTTGCGATACGTCGAATTTCCATGACCTTCGACCAGATTTCTTCGTTGCGCTCCTCCTCGATTGCATCTTCAACAGGTAAAGATTGCTGCTCGTTGTCCTCGTCCAGCGCGGTAAGATCGCCAGAATGCGAAAGGGAGTGTACTTTCAAAGGAGGCGCCTGGTGGCGGCGTGCCGTCTGACGGCCTTTCAGGTGGCCCAGTTGAGCCGTGATTTTATCCAACGCCATATCTAATGCCATGTTCGCGTTGACCGCGCTCACTTCGCTATGAACCGGGCGAGCGCTATTGGTAAGCGCGAGTTGTACGCAGTAGCGGTCGCGCGCGCTGCGGGTCTGTTCCTCCGAAACAGTCACCTCGACGCGAGCATCCTCTCCTGCAAAGCGGGAAAGTCGTTGTACCTTCTGTTCGATATGCTGGCGTAAGCGAGGCGAGACATCCATCTGTTTCCCTTTGATAATGATTTGCATGATTTGCCTTCTCTTTCCAATCCAACAACATGACAAAACCAGGGAACGGGAGATTCCAACACCGCGATAATTGAGACTTCACACCTCTAAGTATACCACCCACGCGAAGAAATGAGAGAAAAATCACCATGATTTCCCCCTGTGATTCCTCTCAAATTCGTCACATGGAACGAATAAAACATGCACATGAATATCCTGTAAACAAATGTGCGACCTTGCGCCATACGTTTCTATTGCGCTATGAACATTTTGTCATTTTTTTGACAGTGACTTTAATACAATGTTCACTTTTCAGTGATATGATGTATATGATAAATTGCACACATATGTTACAATATACCAGTGGGAGGGCCAGAGGAACATGACACAGTTACCAAATGATCAGCACATAACATATCAATTTCAGTTTCGCAAATGTGGCAAAGCATCATGCAGCACTTGCCGTGAAGGTCAGGGACACGGCCCCTATTGGTATGCCTACTGGCGCGAAGGTTCGCGTTTGCGCTCCGGCTATATTGGCAAGGTTTCTCCCGAAGAGGCCGGCTACGCGCAAACAGCAGGCGCGCGCTAATTACTTCTGCCTCCATACCAACGAAATGCGCAACCAGATAGAGCATGGCGACCGCAAGGGTTGCCATGTCACTCTATGCAACCCTTGTTGCCCAATGCCAGACATGTGAAGATACGGCTTCCCGTGAGCGACTGTGAGACGTGTTCAGCCTGTCATCCTGAGCGCAGCGAAGGATCTGGCTCGCCGGACACTGAGATCCTTCGCTGCGCTCAGGATGACAGGCACTCTTTCCACATGTCTGGCCCAATGCGACTCTAAAATCGCCCTGTCTTTCTAATTGCTCTCGTTAAAGACCATTCCCACCTGTGATAGAATAAGATTCATCGTTGGGATTGAACATACATAATGGGCATGTTTTCTTGCCACCTATGGCGGCGCACTGAGGAGAAGTGTCTGCGGGCGGCGCGCCACCCGCAGACACTTCTCCTCTTTAATACATGATACTTCTCTGGAGACTGGAGAGCGCAACAGGATGAAATGTCCGTTCTGTGGAAGCAGCGAATCACGCGTAAAAGACTCGCGGGATGTAGGCGATGCCGTTCACCGCCGCCGTGAATGCGAGCAATGTAAAGGGCGCTTTAGTACCTACGAACGAGTCGAGAAAACCCAACTCATGGTCATTAAACGTGACCTGCGACGCGAACCCTTTGACCGCCAGAAACTCTTCATCGGCATCAGCAAAGCCTGCGAAAAACGGCCTCTCTCGATAAACGATATCGAAAACGCCGTTGAAGAAATCGAGCAGGAAGTCTATCGCCAGGGCAAACAGGAAGTTCCCGGCAGCGTCATCGGCGAACTGGTCATGGACCACCTGCGCAAAATGGATAAGATCGCCTATATCCGCTTCGCCAGCGTCTATCGCTCCTTCGGCGATGTAGAAACCATGTTTGAGGAAATCCAAAATCTGTTGAACCGCGAAAAAAG
>DAHVFL010000204.1 GCA_027316975.1 Chloroflexota bacterium
GAGCAATAGATTGGAGATACTCACCGATGAGTTCATTACTACATCAAGGACGCGCGTCTTACGCCTTCTTTGAGCGAAACTGGAACCTCACCCGCCGTTACCTGGCCTGGGAAATCGTCTGGCTGGTCTACAACATCGTGAATGCTTTGAGCGTCACCTACATTGGTAAGGCTGCTCAGACCATCACCAATACGAAGATCGATACACAATACCTGATCCTGTACCTGATGATCGGCACGGCTGTCTGGTCGTATCTCAGTGTCACGTTCGAAGGAGTCACCGATCTGATTACTATCGAACGCTGGGAAGGCACCATTGAGCATACCTTCATGGCTCCCATCTCGCGTTTCACACACCTGCTTGGTAGCTGTTGGTATGCCATTGCGCATGGGATGCTTTTCACCTTTCTACAGTTGATCATCGTAAGCCTGTTCTTTCACCTTGATCTGAGCCATGCCAACTACCTGACCGCAGTCTTTATGCTGCTGATTGGCAGCATCTCGTTTGTAGGCTTTGGCATCGGCGCGGCTGTACTGCCCTTGCTCTTCACCGAGCGTGGTTCGCAGATGTCCTACATTGTGCGCGCCATACTGCTCCTGGTGTCGGGCGTCTACTACCCGATAACGGTGTTGCCGGGATGGATGCAGCCCCTGGCGAAAGTTTCGCCGGCCACGTATGTGCTGCAAGGGCTACGCGCAGGACTCCTGAAGAACCAGGTGGTCTGGTCAGGCGAAATCTGGAGCTATACCTGGCCCTTGATTGTTACCGGGCTGGTGAGCGTTCCGCTCGGCGTCTACATCTTCAAGATCGCCGAACGCTACGCCAAACGCACCGGCAAGCTGAAGCGAAACGGATAATCGAACAAATCATACAGGGTACGGGCGGGGCTTCGCCGCTCTGCGACCCCCCCGCCCTGGCGAAACATAGGAGAAGACAGAGATGTCCCAAACATTACCACAGGGCTTTCAAATGCGCCATCCAATGATGGATGACCTGAAAGCTGTCCATAGCGTGATTACCACGAGTGATCTTGCCTATCATGGCTCAGCAGATATTACCCTTGAAGAGTTGCGCACAAGCTGGATCACTCCTACCTTCAATTTACAGCAGGATGCCTGGTTACTGGCCGAACGTGGCGGGCAGGTTATTGGTTATGCCTCTGCAGGGGAACAAGAGCACGCCCGCATGTATAGCGAAATATTCGTGCTACCTGAGTACTCGCGCCTGGGTTTGCAGGATCACTTGCTGGCACAGGTCGAACAATGGGCGCAGGAGCAAGTCCCGCAGGCCAGGCCGGATGCGCGAGTCGCGCTAAGTTGTTTCATTGCTCAGTATGACGAGCAGGGCGGGTTGAGCCTGCAACGCCATGGCTTTAAGGAGATACGTCGTTCCTGGAACATGGAAATTACCATGAACGAAGCTCCGGCTGCGCCGGAATGGCCCGCCTGTATCACCGTGCGCACCTTCCGCCCTGGCGATGAGCGCGCCGTTTTTGACACCCATGATGAGGCTTTTCATGATCACTGGGGATACATGCCCGGCAACTTCGAGCGATGGAAACACTGGACAATTGAACGTGAGAGCTTCGATCCTACCCTGTGGTTCCTGGCTTACGAGGGCGACCAGATCGCGGGCGTCTCATTGTGTGTCTACCGGGAAAAACTCGGCTGGGTTGACATCCTGGCAGTGTTGCGACCCTGGCGGCGAGCGGGTCTGGGCAAGGCGCTCTTGCAGCATTCTTTTGGCGAGTTTTACCAGCGCGGTACCAGGACGGTGGGCCTGGGCGTCGATGCGCAGAATTTAACCGGCGCGACACGCCTCTATGAGAGAGTAGGTATGCATGTCGCGCGAGTCTATATTAACTACGAGAAGGAGTTGCGTGCCGGGGTAGAACTCAGCACGCAGGAGCTTGTATCCTGAACTGATGGGAGTATGCTCCTTCTCTGTACTAGCCCGAGGAACGGAGAAACTGGCAATGTCGGTACACTTAACGAACTTACTGGCGCGTATACCTGAAGAAAGGGACATGTATTCGATCATGGAACTGGTTGCGATATGTGGTCACGCGGAACATGGCATTGCGGATAGTTCAACCGGGGAGCTTCAGGCTCACTGGCGGAATCACGGCTTCCACCTGGAGAGCGATGCCTGGGTCATTGTCAACAACAAGGGGCAGTTTGCCGGTTTTGGGTGCGTGTGCCATAGCGACTACGAAGAATACCATACCTTCGTCTGTGTACACCCGGATTATCGTAAACGCGGGATTGGAACGCTGTTGCTGCGCCTGATCGAGGAGCGCGCTCGCCAGCAGATGTTCCACACCTCGTTGAACAAGCGGGTCTGTTTGAAGGCTCTGGTGAGCAGCCGTAACGCCGAGGCGCGTAGCCTGTTCGAGCGCGAAGGCTATACGCAGGTGCGCGAGTTCTGGCGCGTGACGGTAGAATTGGACGAAGCTCTCGAACTGAGACAGCGCGTTGGCAAACATATGCTCGATGTGGCTATCGAATCCCGGCAGTTGGTCGGCGTCGCGCCGCTCTACGACCGGGAAGCCGTCTACAGTATCAGATGGTACTGCGAGTACGAGAAGGAGTTGCGCCCAGGCAGTCTTCCTGACCCCTGTGAGGAAGATTGCCTTCAGGTGACACGCTAAATGTTGATGGGAATGGATGCCGGAACGCGATTTATCGCGTTCCGGCATCCATTCCCATCAACAAGTTGTGAGAAGCCAGCTGAGAGTACCATATTTCTATACACCGGCGTTACTTTTCTTTTCTCCTTGCCGTTTCAAATCATGTGGGTGAGGCATAGTCTTTAGCACGATGCGCCATAGCGCGCAGAGAGAAGCGTAGTATGTATATGCGGAGTATACTGGTACTGGACGCACTTAACACCGGGAGAATGCGGCCACTTTATTTGATGTTATTGTTGGTGGCCGTCTTATTGCTGCTGGCAGGCTGTTGTATTGCCCTGGTGACACTGAGGAACCAACGGAAAGGTCAGTTTGAACTCAATACCCCGGAACTCGTCGAGAACGAACCGATCTAAAATCCCGCGTCGCTCGATATTTCCTCTATTGCTTGGCACCTTCATCTTACGCATCAACGGTGGAGCGGGTTCTATTGTGACGGGGCGTTTTCTGGCGCAACTCTCTACTCAAAATGGTCATGCTATTTCCTCTATCCATGTCGGCCTGATTTCGGTTGCCTACTATATCGTGGAATTGACACTTGCCCCGGTACTTGGCGCTATCAGCGACCGTATCGGGCGGCGCGTATTCTTGATCGTTGGCCCGCTTTTCGGCCTCGCCCAGGTCGTTCTTCTCATCTTCACTCCCACGCGCAATTCCTTTCCCTACTTGTTAAGTCTGCAACTGCTTGCTGGTATCTCTTCTGCTATGCAGGTACCGGCTGTGCTGGGATATCTCGCCGACTACACCGTAGAGGGTCAGACGCTGCGGATGCGCGTAATGAGCCTCTATGAGCTTGCCACAAGTGGGGGTCTGGCGGTAGGGGTCGTGCTCGGCGGATTTGCCTGGGATCGTTTCGAGCGCTACACCTTTGCGCTGCTTGCGGTCGGCTATGTGCTGGTAGCCGTGTGTATGTTTGTGGTTCCGGCGGTCAAGCAAGTCATCGAACACGGGAAGGCGCGCGCGCTGGTTTCGCGTTACTTGCGCATTATCCGCACACCGCGCCTGTTCATCTTCATTCCTGCATGGGTCAGTATCAACGCTTTAGTGGGTATCTGGCTCAGCTCACAACTTACCTTTATCCTCTCTTCGCCGCGTCATGACAGGCGCCAACTGCTCATGGGAAGTTTGAGCCAACATGGAAGTGGCGGGCGTTTAAGCCTTATCCTGGGTCTCTATGTGCTCTTCTTCGGCCTGTGCCTGCTCTTCTGGGCTTTCTTTATGAATCGCGCTCCGCGCATAGTGCTCATGCTGTCATCGATTGCAGGTGTCTACGTGGCCTCGATTGCCCTGGCAGGACTCAACCGTACCGGGTTGAATAATTCACCCCTGCTGATCGTCTGGATAGCGCTGTTACTGGTGGGCGTCTTCGCGGAAAGTAGTTTCGCGCCTGCTGCGCTGGCCTATCTCGCGGATATCTCCGAAGCAAGCGCGAAGGATCGCGGCCTGCTCATGGGTCTGTATTCAGTGTTTCTGGGCGTGGGTCAGTTGCTCGGCAATGGCCTGGGCGGCGTCTTCGCGCAGAAATGGGGTTTCGACGGCCTGATCTTCCTGACTATGCTTCTGGCCTTCATCGCGCTGCTTTCACTGCTGCGTTTATCTCGGATGGATAAGCGAGCGGCCTCTTCTCACCTGGAATAATCTGGTAGCGCGTGGTGTTGAATCATACTATACGGCGTAGTTCATTCCTCATTCAAACACAGAAACAGGCATAGCACGCATGACCAGAAAAGCAAAAATCACTGTTACTATAGCTCTTATGTTGGGTATGGCGCTGGCTGCGCTCGACACTACCATTGTTGGTACCGCCCTACCCAGTATTGTGGGCAAGTTGGGAGGTATCAACCTCTATTCATGGGTTTTTTCCGCCTACCTTCTGACCTCGACCACAACCGTACCGATTTATGGCAAGCTGGCTGATCTCTTCGGGCGCAAGCCTCTTTTCCTCTTTGGGACGAGACATCTCATTTAGTGTTTTAGACGATATGCTTCACCGCCTGCAAATTCTTCTGGCTACGCACCACATAGCATAGAGAGGAAACAAGCGATGAAACAATTCACCACCATTGAGAAACTTGACACCGGCATTTTATATGCTCTTGAACTGGCATCAAGCATTAGCGCGTTACTTCTTGCATTTGGCTTGATTGCGTCTATGGCAAATGTTCTCACCAAAGGCGCGATTCTCAGTGACAACCTCATTATGCAACGGATTTGGGCGGTAACTCAATGTGTCGGGATAGATGCGGGGATGAGCGGGACCATCATCCGGGCGTTTCGGTTCCACGCAGAAGGCCAGAAGGTCAAGACCTGGTTGTACGGGCTACTGTCAGTTCTCTTGCTGTTTACCGCCGCCATCGTCCTCAACATTGAAAGCGTACAGCAAACATTAAACATCACTCTTGAGAAAGCCTATGTGCATGTGTTCATTCCCATTGAAGCGTTGATCTGGATACGCTCTATTGCTATCGTGCTTCTCATTGTTGCCCATGCAATGCGCCATGTGCAAATTGCACAGCCCCAGGAGGAAACAGCGCCAGCCGCCCAGGAGCCGCAACCGCCGCAGATTGTGATAACTCCCGACCTCTTAGAAACGTTGCGCGTACTTCTCTCACAGCAAACCACCGTGGCAGAGGAACAAGCAGAGAAGCCGCTTTTACTCACAGAGGATCAGACTCAGGAGGAAGAGGGAACAAATAACGGGGAGCGCGTGAAAGCGTATCTTGCCGACCATCCCAAAGCACCACTCCGCGAGATTGCCGAAGCGTTGACCATCAGTGTTACCACCGCGAACAAATGGCGTACACGGATACAGGGAGAGGGTGAACAAAACAAGCGTAGGAAGGCGAAAAAATAGCCAATTATGTGCAGGAGCGTATAAGGTAGTTTTCTACCTTGTACGCTTTTTGTTGTAGTATTTTTTCTCTTGCGCCTGGCGCAAAAGTTGTCAAATATCTATTTCTCCTAAGTAAAGTCTTATCCAACAGTAAAGTCTTATCCAACTGCCGTGATTTGTGGTTCAGGGCTTTTGGTTCCTGTTTGAGTACCATCCCCCGCTTCAGCTTTATATGAATACTGCTCAGGACGGCCACCAGGGAAGAGGAACATGGCTGCCAACCCGATAACGGCAAGGGCGAACGTTAGCAGGTAGACCCAGAAGAGACTGTGCGCCAGGGCCACCTGTAACTGGCCAAGGAAGTCTAAGGGCAGCGAGCGGCGCACATCGGGGGTAAGCAGGACGTTGGAGGGCGCGACGCTTTTGGGCAAATGGGCCACCGCCGCAGGATATCGTGCGAAGATAGGCGCGAAAAGCTGCGCCATCTGCGTATTGAGGATGGTTCCCATCAGGGCCACACCGACGGTGCCGCCAATAGTGCGCACGAACTGGGTCGAAGCGGTCGCCACGCCGCGCAGGTTCCAGGGGACGGCGTTCTGCACCGAAATGACAAAGGCGGTACTCATCAGGCCCAGGCCGGAGCCGATGACCAGCATAGCCACAACGATAAACGGCAAACCGGTGTTCACTTGAAAGAGCGTGACCATACCCACGCCAACCACGGTCAGGAAAGCCCCTACGCCTGCCGTCAGGCGATAGCCAGCACGAATAATGAGTTTGCTACTCAGCGTGGAGGCGATAGGCCATGCCAGCAGCAACGGCCCCAATGTGATACCCGCGCTCGTCGCCGTTCCACCCTTTACACCTTGCACGAAGAGAGGAACGTATGATGTGATGCCAAATAGCACCACACCTAGAATGAAACCGCCAATGCTGGATATGGCGATAATGCGGTTCTTGAAAAGGGTCAGCGGCAATATCGGCTCAGGGGCGCGCATCTCCTGGTAAAAAAAGAGGAGGAGAAATGCCACAGCCAGCGCGAACAATCCCAGGCTTTGCGAGGATGCCCAGCTCCAACTAACGCCGCCTTGCAGCATGGCGAACAGCAGTGCAACAATGCCGATAGTAAGCGCGGCGCTGCCGATGTAGTCTATCGAGTGTTTCTTGCGCTCGACGTTCTCTTTCAGATAGACAATGAGCAGGAAGGCGGAGAGCAGGCCAAAGGGAATGTTGATATAAAAGACCCAGCGCCAGGAGAGGTGATCCACGATCAATCCGCCAACAGCAGGGCCAATAATGCTGGATATGCCCCATACGCCGCTGAACAGTCCCTGTACCTTAGCGCGTTCTTCCAGAGCGAAAATGTCGCCAATGATAGTCAGAACGATGGGCAGAACCGCGCCCGCGCCCAACCCCTGGATGGCGCGGAAAATGATGAGTTGCTCCATCGATTGAGCTGCGCCAGAGGCAATTGAACCGATGAGAAATACAGCAGTGCCAAAAAGAAAGATCGGCTTGCGGCCAAAAAGGTCGGCAAGCTTGCCGTAGATAGGAACGGTTGTCGTGGATGTCAGGAGATACGCTGAAAATACCCATGAGTAAAGTGTGATGCCGCCTAATTTTCCAACAATGCTCGGCAGTGCTGTCCCTACAATGGTGGTATCGAGGGCAGCTAGTGACATGCCCAACATAAGAGCAATGGTAACAATAATGCTGGCCTTTTTTGTCATAGATGTGTGTGCCTATCTGAAGCTAGATGTGTGGATACATAACCGCATAATTAACAGAACACCGCATGAAGAGTACATTATTCCCAGGAACGAGCAGCGAGTTTACAACTAGCCTCGAAACCCCGCTCCACGCCGCAAATTTGAACAGCCTGTTGAAAAAGGCCCATTACAAAGCTCATCAATAAAGGTAATGAGCCAGATAACAGTGATGCAAATCTTAACGAGCAAATTTACAATTATTTTAACCTCTTCTGCCCACTTCATTTCCAGGTGGAATGTAAATCGGTTTATAATGAGCATATTGATATGTATTGGAGAAGATTTTCATGAGTAATATTGCTGCTTGCTCCTTGCCCATAGTGGGTGGCTCAAGATGCTCGTGAATATGATGTACCATAAATGCGGCAGTACTAGCAAAGGTCTCTTTAAATCGAACATATTCAGGATTCCTGCGAAAATTCGGGGGAGGGGGTGGAAGGGAAAAAAGGCGCACGAAAGTAGCCCAGCGAGAGGTCTCTGGGAGCAAGCAAGGAGGCGATCTCTCTCCTCAGCCAATCAGTTACGCGTCCATCTCCTTTCTCTGTTCAAGCGTGACCTTGAAGCCCAGCACCTCCAAGCGACGTACCGCCGTGTCGCGTTGGCGCGTCGTGTCCAACGTCTGGAAGAAGTGCGGGCCCAGATCATGGTAGTCCTGAGCGTCGCGCAGCAGGTGGTAGATGATGACCAGCAAGCTGTGAGAGACGGCCACGATGGCGCGCTTGGCCCCAATGCGACGCGCGAGGCGGTGGT
>DAHVFL010000205.1 GCA_027316975.1 Chloroflexota bacterium
CGCCCATGCTGTAACCGTTGGTAGTAATGGAAACATATCAGCCCTGGACATTAACGGGATATTCTCAAGTGCGTTGTATGTCAAAAATCTTGCGCCATTTACCAACGGTCAGGATGCGCGAGACTTCTACAGAGTGACACAGACAGACCGAGACACCGCAACCGCAGCTCTGCAGGCCAAAGTGGCTGCCAGTATGACCGCTGCATTACAAGGGCAACTCATGCCAGGGCAAGGACTGCAAAGCATGCCCTGTACTCCAACTGTTACCGCAAATCATGGTGTCGGGGATGAGGCAGAAACATTAGAAGTGACTGTTTCCCAAACCTGTACGGCTATTGCCTACAATACCCAGAAATTTACTACCCGGGCAACCCACCTACTTACTACCCAGGCAATGAACAAATTAGGTCAGGGGTATACCGTCTCTGGAAACGTACAAGTAACCGTGACGAAGGCAACCATCACCGCCAATAAAACCGTCGTCCTCTTATGGTTCACGACGCAAGGTACTTACGTGTATCAGCTTACCTCAAAGGCGCAGCAGCGCATCGAAACCCTCATCGCAGGCCAACCCCGCCGTGCAGCTTTGCGCTTGCTGTTGCAACAGACAGGCATTCAGACGGCCAGCATCAACGGCATTGCCGAGAACCAACCCTTGCCCAATGACCAGACCCATCTGCATCTACTCATCGTGTTGCCGCTGGTTTGAGCGAGAAGAGGGAACCTATGCAGCAGATTATCACCGCCAAACTGAAACTGCTGACCACGCCTGAGCAACACCAGATGCTCAGGCAGACCCAGTTGGCCTACCGTGATGCGCTCAACTTCGTCAGCCGCTACGCCTTTGAACATGGCAAGCTGTCCAGTGACACCCGCCTGCGAAAAGAGACCTATTATGAGCTACGCGCCCGGTACAAGCTTCCCGCGCAGATGGCCTGTAATGTTCCCCGGCAAGTCGCCGCCACGTACAAGGGACTCTGGACCAAAGTCAAGCAGAACGTGGCACACCGCAAGGCTGGACACACGAAAAAGCGGTACAAGGGACTGGACGGGCCGCCCAAATATGTCTCTCCTACGCTGACGTACAATTACGGCTATGATTATACGTTCAAGACGGAACAGCAGGTGAGCGTCTCGACCTTACAAGGTCGGATTACCTTACTCTACCAGGGCTATGACCCGCATATCGCCCTCATCCAGCACGGTGCAAGGATTGGCGCGGCTAAGCTCTGGTACGACAAGCCCCGCAAGCAGTACTACTTGTTGGTCTCGCTGGAACTAGAGCTTCCTGACCCGACACCTGACACCCTGCCCGATGTGGTCGGCGTGGATGTGGGAATGCGCTATCTAGCAGTGACCGCAACCATGACCAATGACAGTTCCTTTTACTCTGGGAAACGAGTGCGGGCAAAGGCCGACCACTACGCCCGACTTCGGAAACGCTTGCAGAAAAAAGGCACTCGTTCCGCCACCCGGCGTATGATCGCCATGAGCGGGCGAGAGAGACGGTTGAAACTGCAAACCAATCACACCATCGCGAAATCCATTGTGAACGCGCACCCCCATACTTTGATCGGCATAGAGGACTTGACAGGCATTCGAGAACGGGCAAAGAGGCGCACCCGCCGACGCAAGAAGCACGGCAAAGGCGCCGTACCCGTGTCCCCCAAAGCGCGTCGAGCGAACCACCACGCTTCCAAGTGGGCATTTGCTGAACTGCACAACATGCTTGCTTACAAAGCTATCCTGTCCGGTTCCCTCACCATCAAGGTAGATGCCCACTATACCAGTAAAGCATGTCCCCTCTGTGGCTACACGAGTGACAAGAACAGACCAAACAAAGGCTTGCTCTTTGTCTGCCAGAACCCGCACTGTGGCTACGCCTTACATGCTGATCTGGTCGGTGCGCGCAATATCGCGATGCGAACGCTTCTTGCCCGGCAAGACTGGATAAGAACGGGCGTTTTGTCAGTACGCCCTGATGTATCGAGCGATGAAGCCAAAGCGGCACGCTTTGCGAGGTATGCCGAATTGCGGTGGAGTTCTGATACAAGCCCCTCCTGAAAAGGATGGGAGTAACTGACAGGGTACTTTTGGTCAGGTTCTCTATGCTTATGCCATGAAACGTGCGATAATAGCTCTACGTCCTTTGGTGAAACTCGATGAAATGCGCTGGCTCTTGTTGGAGCAAAGAAATTCTGGTGTTTTGGTTTTTCGATCAATCACTGTAAAGGACATAGAGCTGCGATAATGGTGAAAATCTGTCTCATTGTAAAACTTGTATGCAGCAATAGCACGTCAGGAACCCCCCGCCTAAATGCAGGGGCTTGTAGTGGAGCGAATGCCTGCTGCAGGCCTGGACCTGACCAGACTCAGCCAGAGGTGCTTGCACCCATCGGGCTACGTTAGAAACGAATATATAGGTACCATAGGGTGCGAGGCCAGCCCGATGCTCTACGGTATGCAGTTAAACAGGTCTAGAGGGTTAAGCCAGTGCTGCGTACACCAAACCGTTTCTAACATTGTCGAGGCCAACTGTACCCGTGAAAACGGAGGCTCGTGAGGGCAAAAGGGATCAATCTGTGAGCAAGGTTTTTGTTTTAGATGCCAACAAACAAAAATTGAATCCAGTCCACCCTGGTAGAGCCAGGATATTACTCAGCGCTGGGAAAGCAGCCGTGTACAGGCGCTACCCGCTCACGATTATATTGAAGTGTGCTGTGGAGTCACCGCAAGTACAGCCCCTGCGCATCAAGCTTGATCCCGGCAGCAAAACCACGGGCATCGCCATTGTCAACGATGTGAGCGGGGAAGTAGCGTTCGCCGCTGAATTGGCCCATCGCGGGCAAACTATCAAAAAGAGCCTGGACGACAAACGTGCCATCCGCCGCAGCCGCAGGCAACGCCATACTCGCTACAGAAAGCCGCGCTTTGACAACCGACGCAACAAAGACAATGGGTGGGTACCCCCATCTTTAGAGAGTCGAGTGTGCAACGTGGTCACCTGGGTCAAGCGTCTCATGCGGGTATGCTCCATCAATGCTATCAGCCAGGAGTTGGTGAGGTTCGACATGCAGGCGATGGAGAATGCAGAGGTATCAGGTATTGAGTATCAACAAGGCACACTACAAGGCTACGAAGTCCGCGAGTACCTCTTGGAGAAGTGGCACCGCTCTTGTGGCTACTGTGGGACGAAAGATGCGCCGCTCCAGGTAGAGCACGTTCGTCCACGCGCCAAGCTTGGCACAAACAGAATAAGCAATCTCGTATTGGCGTGTGAACCTTGCAACATCAAGAAGGGCACTCAGGACATACGAGTGTTCCTGGCAGACAAGCCCGATGTGCTGAAATACATCCTCGCGCGAGTCAAAGCGCCCCTCTCGGACGCTGCAGCAGTCAATACGACGCGCCGGGCATTGTTTGAGCGCTTAAAAGCGTTGGGTGTGCCCGTGGAGTGCGGAACAGGCGGAAGAACCAAGTTCAACCGCGTAACGCGAGGGTTTGAGAAGACCCACTGGATAGACGCTGCTTGTGTGGGGGCAAGCACGCCCGCGCATTTGCACGTCAAGGGTATCGCGCCACAGCTCATCACCGCCAACGGACACGGATCGCGTCAGATGTGTAGGATGGATCGCTACGGGTTCCCTCGCACCGGACCGAAACGGGCCAGGCAGGTCAGGGGCTTCCAAACAGGAGATATAGTCAAGGCGGTGGTCGCATCGGGCAAGAAAGTCGGTACATATGTTGGAAGAGTTGCGGTACGCACCACAGGCTCTTTCAATATCACGACTAAACAAGGGACAGTACAAGGAATCAGCCATCGCACTTGTGTGTCCGTGCATCGTTGCGATGGCTACAGTTATGGGCAAGAGAGCCCGGCTCTCCAGACCCCACGAAAAGAACGTCTCTTTCCTCCCATGGATAAATCGCATGGGTTTCCAGGGGAGGGTTTTCTATGATATACTTTCTAAGCGTCGAGAATTGCTTAGTTTTTGGGAAACGGGTAGCTTATGTCGATGGAGCCGCGTAATCCTTCTCACTTACCTGGAACTCACTACACTGTGGGAGGTCAGACTGGCAGCGTGTCGCCAATAGAATCGCTCTCAATCAACGACCTTGCTCGTTGTTGTTCTGAGGAAACCAGTAAATTTCTCAAGCAAAGCGCATCCAACGACCGCTATTGCCTGGAGTTATTTCGTCGCGCCATCACCAGGCGCAGCGAGGATGCCTGGGCCTGTATCTATCAACAATACGCGCCGCTCGTCCTCACCTGGGTCAACCAGCACCAGAGCGCGACCTCGCTGCTGGGTCAGGACGGCAGCGCGCCCCTGGTCAACGCCGCCTTCGCCAAATTTTCACAGGCCATGACCCCCGCGAAAATGGATAACTTCGATTCGCTGGCGGCTGTGTTGAAATATCTGAAGATGTGCGTGCATAGCGTGATTGCCGACGAGGTACGCTCGCGACAGGCGCGCCAGTACGAGGAGACCCTGGAACTGATCGAACACGAACCCGCCACGGACGACCCCGCTGACGATGTAGTGTCAAGCATCTCCGCGCAGGGATTGTGGCAGGTCATTCAGGAGGAACTCAACGGCGAGGATGAGCGCATTTTGATTTACCTGGCCTATGTGCAGGGCATGAAACCCGGCGAGATCAGTAGCCAGCATAACAGACTTTTCCCAACGGTGGAAGATGTCTATCGTATTAAACGCAATGTTTTGGAGAGGCTGCGACGCAATCGCCGCCTGCAACTTTTGTTCAAACACCAGTATCTGTAGGAAGCAGAAAGTCCTATGCGCGACCCTTTCCAGAGTAGCACAGATACCAAAAAAGCGTGGATGTTCGTTTATTCAGGTGAAAAGAACAAATTCTATTCAAATCCATTGCTTAAAGGAAAAGCTCATGGAGTGTAATACACCAGGCGTCATTCGCGATGAAGAACTGCTCGCTTTCGCGGCAGGAGAGAAGGTTCGACCAGCCGTTGAGGCGCATCTTGCGAGGTGCCAACGCTGTTCAACGTGGGTTGCAGAATTTCGCGGATTAGAACGCTCGCTTATTCAAAAACTCTACCGGTGGGATTGCCCGCCGAATCACATACTTGGCGAATACCAGATGGGACTGCTCACTGGCGATGTTGAGAAGGCAGTTCAGTTGCACCTGAAAAAGTGCGTATTGTGCGCGGCTGAGGTGGCGACCTTCATCGAATTTATGGCGAACGACCCCATGCTTGTCGAGCGTGTTGCTGTTCAGCCCTCCTCTCAAAATAACCATGTTGGTATCAAGCAGCAGGCAAAACGCACCCTGGAAGAACTGCGAGAGCGTTCCGCGACACAGGCGCGGCGCATCGTGGCGACCTTTGTGCCGCCGCAGCCGCGTCTTGCCATCCAGCGCAATAAGGTTATTGATGCTGCCGTCTGGCCGCGCCGCTACACCGTCGAAGATTTTAGCATCTCGATGCAGCTCGAACGGGGAACAGAGCGCGCGGATGCATTGCAATTGATCGGGCTGGTGACTCGCAAAGGCGCGTCCCTTGAGACCTTAGAAGGCATTCCTGTCTCGCTCGCGTCGCAAAACAGCCCTGTCTATACGCAGGTGGTCGATGATCTGGGTAACTTTATCTTCTCATCGATCTCGCCGGCCACCTATTCGCTGGAATTGCAACTGCCCGACACCACCATCGTGATCGAACAACTGCCCGTTGACTTGCAGGATTGAAGCCTGCCACACAACTTCTATCCTGTATAACGCGCAACATGTGTCATAGTAACTCAAGGTGTACTCTGTTCGCATAGAAAATGGCCGGGCAGTCCGCCTTGTTGGACTACCCGGCCACCAGTAGTCACCGGCCAACTACGGCCTCTTCTGAGCTAGAAATAGCGCGCAGCACATGCTCTTCCGTGCCTCAACTTCCCATCTGCTCAACTCTGGCGGGGTCTCCGTCCTTCAGGGTGATTTGTAGGGACGCGATTTATCGCGTCCGCTCCCGTCAGTCCTCGTCCAGGGCGGACGCGATAAATCGCGTCCCTACACTTTCCCTTATTTTTCACCCGGAAGGATATAGACCCTTCTGCCGCCACATCATGCGCCAGTATTTACGCTCTCCCTTCTACTCTACATACGCAGGGTTAAGAAACTGGTACGAGTAGTATCAATTTGTAACCCGATCTTAACCAATCGTTTGCCGTTTCGGTGCTTGCTTCCTGCTACACTTCAAAGTGATAAAGAGAAATCTATCAATGTATATTCCGGTGTCTCCTTTCCCTGGCAGATGTACTAAAGCGCACTTGTAGGAGATAGTATGCGTATTTTGTTCGTTTCTCCCTACCCGCCCTCGCGTATTCGCGTGCGTGGTTATGGCCTGCTGGCACAACTCCAGGCAAAGCATGAGGTGACTATCGCGGCGCAGTGTTCTTCAGAGCAGGAACATGCAGACGTTGAGGCCTTGCGCAGGCAGGGATTCGAGGTAGTGGTGGTTGACGAATCAAAGCGACAGGCAGCCATGCGCAGCGGCCTGGCCGCTCTGAGCGCATTACCCCTGCAAGTGGCATACGCACGCTCGGCGCGTTTCACCCGTGGCGTCCAGCAGTTGAGTAGTCAACGACGCTTTGACGTAGTGCATGTCGAGCATTTGCGCGGTATCGCCTCGATGGGGCCACTCATCGAAATGCAACCGCTGGTGTGGGACGCCGTTGATTGCATTAGCCTGCTTTCCAGGCACACCATGAGCGCAGGCCCCAGCGCGCCGGTGCGGGCGGTGGCGCGCTTTGAACATAAGCGCACGCAGCGCTACGAAGCCCGCATGTTGGAAGTTCTGTCGCATGTCCTCGTAACCTCAGAACGCGATCGACAGGCCATGATTGCCCTGCGCCGCATGCATGGCGCTGATCTGACCAGCAGCGATGAGGCATTAGGGGCGGGCATTTGCGTCCTGCCTAATGGCGTTGACCTGCGTTATTTCCAACCCCTGTCACAGGAACGGCAACCCGTTAACCTGGTCTTTTCGGGAAAGATGAGCTATCACGCCAATGTAGCCACCGCGCTCTATCTCCACCAGCAAATCATGCCCCTGATCTGGCAGCGACGGCCCGAAGCCACGCTCACAATTGCAGGCAGCAAGCCGCCGAAAGTCATTCAAAACATGGCAAGCGATGCGCGCATCACCGTGACGGGCTTTGTTGACGATATGCGTAGCTACGTTGGACGCGCCCAGGTCATGTTGAGTCCGATGGTGTACAGCGTGGGCATCCAGAACAAAGTGTTGGAGGCCATGGCGCTTGGCACACCGGTGGTGGTGGCTGCCCAGGCGGCTGAAGCCCTGAGCGCCCGTCCGGGGCGCGATTTGCTCACTGCGACAACCGCCCAGGAGTTCGCCCAGGCTACACTGCGACTCCTGGAGGATGGCGCGTTACGCGACACTCTCAGCCAGGGCGGACGAGCCTACGTAGAACGGCACCACGATTGGCGTATCGTTACAGATCAATTGATCGATGTATACGAGCGCGCCATCGACACATATTCCCGCAAGATGTTCCAGGACAGCCGCAGGGCAGGGAATTAGCCATAAGCTGCGCCTGCCCGCGATGCAGGTCTGGTTGTAAAACTTTAACTTCAATCGTCGTTTTGCTGTAATTTCTTAGTAGTGGTGAGGCGCAATGGCAAGATTGTGCGGGAGTCGCTCTATTATAATATGGCTGAGTATAATATGGCTGAGGTGCAGAGCCAGCCTGGCGCGAAGTAGCGTAGAACAGGGTAGTAGAGTTCCGCGCTGTATCTGACCCTACCGTGCCAACGACGCTGTTGGTATGGCCGGGTCAGGGGACGCCAGTGCCCTGAATTCAGTATACTCAATGCTACAAGTCAGCGCAAGCAGAAAATTGACCAGGGCGGGGGCAAGCCCCCTTACAAGTATAGGTATTTTGGGAAAGAAGGGTGAGAAAGAAGGGGCAAGTAGCCGTTATCTGCTAAGATGAGAAAAACGAAAAGCCTTCATCACAAGCAGG
>DAHVFL010000206.1 GCA_027316975.1 Chloroflexota bacterium
CTCTATGCGCCGCCGCCGCTATTGCGTCGCATGGTGCAGTCGGGCATGTACGGTAAGAAAAGCGGACGGGGATTTTATACCTATGAATAGGGAACTCACGAGTAAAAAAAGCGAGTGTCCACCAATGTCATGTAGCATTGGTGGACACTCGCTTTTTTACCCGTGTATGATCACTCAGAGCCTTTTTCATCTACCACACGCTGGGGAAAAGGAGTTACTTCTTCGCGGTAATAGGAGTGGGTAGCGTCGGTATTCATGCCCGGCCAACGACGCCCATAATTATAATGTCCCGTCTCTGCCGGTGAAAGTGGCAGATGTCCAAACTGTGGGACGCCGGTTACTTTGGGCAGACCCATCTCTGGCGACTCATGATACAAATCATCTGGCACACTGTCCAGTTGCTGCTGGCGCAGATCATCCTCGCGTAGCGATAAACGAATCACGCCCTTGACATTCCCTGCCACCACGCTTTTTGGCACATAGTATGCTTTGCTGAATAAGCCGCCGCGCTCGACCAGAATATACTGGCTGAATCGCGCTCGCACTTTTCCCAGTTTCTTCCCATCGCGGTCCAGCACTTCCTGACCCAACTCGAATGTGTGCGCTGACACTCCGCCGGCTGGTGATTTTTCAATCGGCATACAACCGCTCCTTCATTTCAAATAATAATGATAACTGACGAATGCATTGCAATTCGCCAGAAGTTCGTTACTCGTATTATATAGAACAGGTAGATGAATCTACAACCCCTCGTGTTCCTCGACCTTGACGTTGCCCGTTGTTTCTGGTTCCAGACCGCGCGCAACGCGATCTTTAGCCATTGACAGCGCGTTACCCTGTGCGTTGCCTGGCGTGAAAAGGGCATGTGCGCCGGGATGCGCGCGTTCTAGTGGAAGTTGTTGGTGATGATAGAGGCGATTTGAGAGCAGGGCATGATTAGCCGTCATTGCCACCTGCAACGACTCGACCACTCGTTCAAGATGCTCGATACCATGCAGCACTTCCTGCACGCTGGTATGATTACCATTGAGAGCGCTTGCTTGCGACTGGTTGCGCACAAACTCGTCGCGCAGGCTATGAATACGCACAGAAAGGTACTGTTCCAGATTTTGTAATGACCGCGAGATGGCTTCACTGAGGGCAGAAAGGCGCTCATCGAGAGCTTTGCCAATCATATCGCTCAGGTCTTCCCAGGGCAATTCTGTTTGCACCTCGAAAGCTTCCAACGGATGAACACCGTTCGCCGTCACGACGGTATCCTCGATTGATTGAAGCGCAGCTTCCTGTAATTGCTTGCTCAACAACTGCGCTATACCGGGTAGCTGCGCTTCCAACAAACGAGCCAGACTGCTCTCTATCTGCTGGTTTTTCTGTTCCGCGTCAAGGTTGATAGTTTGAGTAATCCGTGTTTGTTGCGTTTGCAGCTTATCGCTGAACACCGCGTCCAGTCGGCTTTGCATCTCTGTGAGCCTCAGCGTCATAGTGCGCAGAATTTCCTGCTGCATGGTAAAGAAACGCTGGTCGTTTTCGCGGCGAGATTCGACGATACGCTGCTCGAAAATGCGCTCCATCTCTTTGCGCTGGGCCGTTAGTCGCTGCTCAAGAATGGTATTGAACGATTGTAGTTCGTCTTCGGTGAATGACATAGCGCGTGCTCCTTGCTCTCTTCCCCGTTTCGGTTGCATTCCGAAGCTAAGTATAGGGTTACTTGTATGAACGTGTCAATTTCTGAACAATTTCATACCCAGGTTGGCTATTCTTTCGTTGCCATAGCCTATTGAATCAAGCTGTTTCATGAAGAGAACTTCGTTTGCCCAAATGTGCTCCCTCTCTTTCTTTGTCTCTGGACATCGCGGGCGCATTCGAGACTATAATAAGGAGAACCTCGGTCCGGATTTGTGTTCAGTTCAACCCGTTCTTTATGGAGGGTATGTGAAGAGATGATCGCGATCGTGCAGCATAAGTCTAATGTGTTCAATGATCTCTCAGGATGGTCGCCGAAGTACACGCCCGAATCGCTGCTGCGCGAGGCCGCGACCCGCCTGCAAGACCGCTTCCTCTTTGGTTCGGATTATCCCTTCATCACACCTCGGCGCTGGCTCAAGGACTTTGATGCCATCGACTTCTTCACGCCGGAGGTAAGGGAGAAGCTGCTGTGGCGCAACGCCCAGAAGCTGCTGTCTCATACCGCCGTCGGGCAGATGAGCTTCTCTTCTTAGATGAGAGGCCTTTTCCTCTTGACAGAATAATGTCATAGTGACTATACTTTGATAAGCACTATTACCCTTACTCAGTATCGAACATTGGATTATCAGAGGGCTGCCAGAGGGAGGTGTTCTAGAATATTCGCAATCGTCGAAACAATGAAATGTCACACATCAAAAGGAGGCTACGATGCCCACCAATCCAATGGATTACAACGGCAAAGATACCGTACTTGACGTAGCGCGCACCGAACGCGCGAAGTTCTACACCATCATTGACGACCCGGCTAACTGGTATGTCCAGACGCGTTGCAGCGAATGGGAAGTGCGCGACATGGTCGGCCACATGATCGATGTCACCGAAGGCTACCTGACAGCCTGGGACATGGCTCGCAAGGGTGAAACCGGTAATGCACTTGGCCTGCAGGTAATGAGCGACCGGCTCAACAAACATGCCCAGGCATTCCGCAGCCTGCCACGCGAAGAAGCCATCTCCCGGCTCAAAAGCGACTCAAATCAGGCATTCGCTATTTTCGATGCCCTCACCCCTGAAGAGTGGATGGGCGCCACCGTCCCGCACCCCTATATGGGACCTATACCGACCTGCTTCTATCCCTCCTTCCAAATTATCGACTATGGGATTCACACATGGGATATGAAGTGGGGCCTGGGAGATAAAACTGGAAAGCTGGATGAGCGCACTGCCGGTATCCTTATGCCGTTCATGTTTATCGTCATGCAGTATACGGTAGAAGAGGAATCGTCCAAAGGAGTAGATGCTGTAATCGGCATCATCGTCGATGGCGAATGGGGCGGTCAGTGGCAAGCTACAGTCAAAGACGGCCAGTTCACATGCGTTCCAGCCGACAAACTTGATGACGCGCAAGCCGTTTTCCACTTCAAAAATGCATCAGATTTTGTTCTCACCACATATCAACGTTTTCCAGGCGGTGAGACGCGTGGAGACCCCAAAGTAATCGACCAGATTCGCCACCTGTTCTTCAGGATATAGGAATTTGGAAGAGGCACAACTATGTCTACAATCCAGGCTCAAGGTGTTCACCATATCACCTTCGTAGGTTCCAACCGCGAGGCTACCGTCGATTTCTACCAGAGAGTGCTGGGTATGCCATTCGTTATGGAGCAACCCAATCTCGATGTCCCAGACGAGACGCACCTCTACTTCGACGCAGGCGATGGACGGCTGATTACTTTCTTCGTGCGCCCCTCGCGGGTAAATGATCCTACTCCCAATCCTGAAGGCATCGGCAACCTGCACCACCTCGCCTACACCGTCTCACATGCTACGTACACCCAGGTTTCCGAACGCCTCAACGAGCGCGGCATCTGGAATACTGGCAACATCGACCGCGGGTTCATGGACTCCATCTACTTCAGAGATCCCAACGGACAGCTGCTCGAGATGGCCTGTTACAAGTTCGTTCCACCAGAAGGTTACAGCATTGCCGAAGTGCTCGCCACGGCCCACCGTCTGAGGGTGGCCGCCGGTGCCTACAATATCCAGGATGCCCACCTGGCCGACGCCATCGCCGAGCTGACCCGGCGTAAAGCAAATTCCATCACGGAGGTTGTACTGGCATGATGCACCCCGCCGGGCCAGATGCGCGGCCTCAGGGTACGTTCTGGATGTTGGACCTGGGCCAGCCACTGCCGGCTGGCCCCGTACCGCAGGTCCCGGTAGCCTTCATGCGTGTCGGGCCGGAGGTGGCTCGGGAACTGGCGCAGGCCATGGACCTCGACGATGAAGCTGCGGTACTACAACGCTTTGACGAAGGGCGGCATTGTTATGCCGGTAGGATCGAAGGCAAGCTTGCTACATATGGTTGGGTCACGTTTGACGAAGAGGACATTGGTGAACTGGGCCTCAGCATACGACTTAAGGCTGGAGAAGCCTACATCTGGAATTGCGCCACGCTGCCGGCATACCGTGGGCAACGTCTCTACCCTGCGCTGTTGACACACATAGCCGGTGAACTACATCATCAGGGACTGCGCCGCATCTGGATTGGCACAGACACCGACAACCTGCCTTCCCAGAGTGGTATTATCCTTGCAGGCTTCCAGCCCATAGGCGATATCGTCATCAGTAATGTTTTGACGATGCGCCGGGCCTGGTTGCGGGAACGACCCGGCATTTCTGAACGGCTGGTAATGGACATTCGCCAGGCGGTGCTGGGGGGACGCGAAGAGGTATGGATGCCGAAGCAGGACAATGAGAAAAACGCACCGGGAGCCGGTCCGCTCGACGGCCTGCTGATCGCCGACTTCTCACGAGTGCTCGCTGGCCCCTACTGCACCATGCTGCTTGGCGACCTCGGTGCAACGGTGATTAAGGTTGAAAGCCCTGCCGGGGATGACACTCGTACCTGGATGCCACCAGACCGCGACGGTGTGGCGACCTACTACATGGCAATCAACCGTAACAAGCGTTCGGTCGTGCTCGATCTCACTGATCCCGCAGACCTGCGGCTGGCACACGAACTGGCGGCCCGCGCCGATGTCTTCATCGAAAATTTCAAGCCCGGCGGCCTCAAACGCTTCGGCCTGGATTACGACGCGGTGCAACAGCGAAACGCCGGGATCATCTACGCCTCCATCAGTGGTTTCGGCACAGCGCAGGGTGCGTCCCTGCCCGGCTACGACCTCATCGTGCAAGCCATGTCCGGGTTAATGAGTCTCACGGGTGATATTGATGGTCCGGCCTATCGCTCCGGCATCTCGGTATTCGATGTGATGGCCGGGTTGCACGCAGCTATTGGCATTCTGGCTGCCCTCAACCACCGTAATCTTACCGGCGAAGGCCAGCATGTGGAAGTAAGCCTGTACGCCACAGCGCTCTCAGGGATGGTCAACCACACGACTGCGTATGTTGCTGGCGGCGTCGTTCCGAACCGCATGGGCAACGCCCATCCCAGCCTGTTCCCCTACGAACCACTGCCAACAGCGGATCTGGACCTCATTATCGCTGCAGGGAACAATGGGCAGTTCGGCAAGTTATGCGAGATACTCGATCTTCCAGAGCTGCCGCACGATCCCAGGTTTGCGAACACCCGGGATCGCACCCGCAACCGCGAAGCCCTGCGCCCGCTGCTGGTTGAGCGGCTGCGCACGAGAACAGCCAACGAATGGTTCCGCACATTGAGCGCCGCTGGCGTTCCGTGCGGCCCGATCAACAATGTTGAAGGGGGAGTCACGTTCGCCCGCGACATTGGACTCGATCCCGTCGTCGAGGTTGGCGTGGGAGACGATGCCGTGCCAATGATCCGCCACCCCATTTCGTTCTCAGCGACGCCTCCGCGCTACGATCTGCCACCCCCGAGGCTTGGCCAGGACAACGAGCAGATTCGCGCCTGGCTCAGCCATGCGATACGCGTCGAACCGGAGGAACTCAAAACGTCCAGGACAACCCCCGACCTGTCATGCTGAGCGCAGCGAAGGATCTGTTTCCAGGGGCGACGAGATCCTTCGCTGCGCTCAGCATGACATTCGCCTGGGCAAGATTGAGGCAACGATCAGTCCAGGTTCAGCCAGGAGATCCTGGCAGCAGCCCTGTATCGAGAGGGCTGAGAACCTTGTACGGGAGAAGGAACAGATGGAATATCCCACCGGAATCGGTACCTCCGATGCCACCAGCATTCACCTGCTTGGTCACGATCTTGCTGGCGAGCTGATTGGTTCAATCGGCTTTGGCGAGCTGGCTCTCTGGCTTGCCACACAGCAGCGACCGGCACCGCAGCAGGTGCGCGTATTCGAGGCTGTGCTTGTTTCACTGGCCGATCACGGCTTTACTCCGACCGCGATCGCTGCGCGCCTGACCCTGTATAGCGCCCCGGATGCCATCCAGGGTGCGCTGGCAGCTGGCCTGCTGGGTGGCGGCTCGCGGTTCCTCGGCGTCACAGAAGACACTGGCCGTTTTCTCGCTAACACCCTGGCAACCGTCGCGGACCACCTCCCGGAGACCGATGAGCAATGGGACGCGCTTGCCCGCCATGCTGTCGCCGAGCAGCGCGCCGCTGGCCGCTTTGTCCCAGGCCTGGGCCACCCCGTCCATAAGACTGTTGATCCTCGAACAGCCGTAATCATCGCGATTGCCGAGCAGGAGGGCCTGCGGGGACCGCACCTGCGCTTGTTCGAGGCTATTGGTCGTGTCCATGCCGGAGTCATTGGCCGCAAACTGTCACTTAACGGAGCCGGAGTGGCAGGTGCCGCGCTAGCTGACATCGGACTGCCACCCGAGTTGCTGCGCGGCGTGGCCCTGCTCGCGCGCGCGGCGGGACTACTCGGTCATATCGCTGAAGAGCTGCGTCACCCCATCGCACCCGACATCTACTCAGCGATCGACCGCAATGCTGTATACCAGCCAACCGCAAGCAAGGAGAAAAGATCGTGACTGATAAACTTCTGACGACGGTTGTGGGAAGCTATCCTCAACCCGAGTGGCTGGTGGACCGCAAGAACTTACAGAATCGATTACCGCCACGCATCAGGGCGCGTGAAATCTGGCGCATCCCAGAGCCTCTGCTGCAACAAGCCCAGGATGATGCAACCCTCCTCGCCATTCGAGACATGGAGCGCGCAGGCATAGACATTATTTCTGATGGGGAGATACGAAGGGAGAGTTACTCCAACCGCTTCGCCACGGCGTTAAACGGGATGGATCTCGATAACCCGGGAGTGGCCCTGGATCGAACAGGTCATCCCAACCCTGTCCCGCGGGTCGTGGGCCCTATCCGCCGCTTACATCCGGTTGAAGTACGCGACGTGGAGTTTCTGCGACGCAACACCAACCATCGCATCAAGATCACCGTGCCAGGCCCCTTCACTGTTACACAGCAGGCACAGGATGACTATTATCGCGATGAGAAAGCCCTGGCATTGGATATCGCTGCAGCCATCAACGAGGAGATCAAAAGCTTGCAGGCTGCGGGTGCTGACGTTATACAGATTGATGAACCGTATCTGCAAGCGAGGCCGGAGAAGGCCAGGGCGTATGGGGTAGATGTCATCAACCGGGCACTGGAAGGGATTGAAGGACCAACGGCGCTGCACCTCTGCTTTGGATATGCTGCTATAGTTCATGACCGACCTCCCCGTTACTCATTCCTCACAGAGTTGCGTGATTGTGTCGTCAGGCAAATTTCGATTGAAGCGGCCCAACCATGCCTCGATCTATCGGTCCTTCGTCAATTAGCACATAAAACCCTCATTGTAGGCGTCTTGAATCTGGGCGATATGGAGGTGGAGACGACTGAGACCGTGGCCGGGAGAATACGCTCAGCCTTACAGTATGTAGAGCCAGAGCGCCTGATCCTGGCACCGGATTGCGGCATGAAATACCTGCCACGGGAAGTAGCCTTTGGCAAGCTACGCGCATTGGTCGAAGGAGCCAGCATTGTTCGGCAGGAATTGTAAGGATACGATCTTACCTGACGGTTGGTTCATCTGATACCAACCCCCATACATTGCCATTATTAGCGGGGTCATCCATCACCCCGAAGCGGGTATCTAGCTCCTTCTGCTGAACTACATTTTGCTTTCAGCGTCTTCCCCACGTTCTTTGTTCTCTATGATATTGCCGCTCTGGAAAAGCACCTTTTGTGCCTCCACACGCCATTTCGGCGTGCGCCGCATGAGAAACTCGAGATCCATAGAAAAGTGCAGGAACTCTTCCTTCTGCGCATCCTCCATGATGCTTCTCGCCTCTGCATCTTGCTCAATAGAAATGCGTTGCTGGTACCAACCAATGGCCTCGCACTCCTCCTGTAAAGA
>DAHVFL010000207.1 GCA_027316975.1 Chloroflexota bacterium
CACAACGGGCGCGTTATGGGAACTCCCCACTACACCGCCCCCGAACTTTTTGATGGATACGTGGACGAGCGCAGCGAAGTATACTCGGTAGGCATCCTGCTGTACCAGCTGCTGACCGGCTCGCTGCCATTCGATGGGCCGAGCGATTGGAAGATTTGTATGCATCACGTAGAAACGCGCCCGCTGGCTCCTTCCTTCCTCAACCCCTCTATTCCTCGCCCGGTTGAGCGAGTGATACTCTGCGCATTGGAGAAAGATCCACGTCGTCGCTATCAATCCGTCGAAGCTTTATTGCGCGCCTATCAAAACGCGCTTGAAGCCCCAAATTTCTTCGGCTACCTCTCAACGCAACTGCAGTCCACATGCCAGAAGCTGCGCAACCGCCTCTCGCCCGAAACTCCATCCTGCCAACCCGCAAGTGAATCGGCTGCCCTGGATATACGCGCTCAACAGGTGTTATAAAGATGGCCTTGCCGCCTTCATAATTTCGATTTGCAACTTTCAATGCGATATATCGTAAATGGAATATAAAGATATATCGCATTGTTTCAATTGGTGAACGCGATATATCGCGAACGTTCTCGCAATTGAAAGGAGACAACAAACAATGTTTGGAGATTTTAACAGGCAGCCCGGCGACTCCCCGGAGCCACAGCAAGCCAACTGGCAAGGCTGGACGCCACCCTGGATGGCGCGTGAGGGAGAAGGTCCGCGCGGCCCATTTGGCCCCGGACGCGGCTTTGGCTTTGGTTTTGGTGGCCCTCGTGGTTGGCGCGGCCCATTTGGCCCCGGTTTCGGATTTGGAGGCGGCCATCACGGCGGGCATGGCCCGCACGGTCCCTTCGGCCCCGGTCGGCACTGGGGCGTTCCCGACGAGCTTCTAGCGCTGCGCTCTGAGGCCGCCGAGGTAGCGCGACTCTTCGCCATCGCCAGCAGGGGCGCGTTCGAAAACAAAGAACGCCTCTCGCAACTGCGCTCATTCCTTGATCGCTCCCACAAAGAACTCTCTGACATGATCTACGGATCAGCCCAGGGACAGAAATCCGCCGAAGGCGAAAGCGCCAGCGGTTCCAGCGATGTCGGCCAGGCGTAATCTCACGCGAGAGATGCTTCGCTGCGCGCAGGATGACACCTTTCCTGGCTGTCATCCTGCGCGCAGCGAAGTATCTCTCGCGGACGTATGGGAATCACCAGAAAAAAACTATTGACGAACCGCAAGAGGATGATGTATACTCAGTTCGTTCGCAAGAGCAACCAACATTCCTCGATAGCTCAACGGTAGAGCGGCCGGCTGTTAACCGGTAGGTTCCAGGTTCGAATCCTGGTCGAGGAGCCTTTTGTTTTCCCATCCCCCTACCTACCCCTCCAAAAACCCCAGCGCCGCCGCATTGAACTGTTCCGCCTGGTCAAACATCGCAACATGACCAGCCTTCTTCAATACAAGCAATTGCGCGCCCTTTATCTCCTGCTGCAAAATAGTGCCGAACACCGGGGGTACGAGCGTATCGTGTTCGCCCCAGACGAGCAGGGTTGGAACGGTGACATCCTTCAGGCTGTCTCGTATATCCCTGGTTAAGAGGTCCTGCGTGGCGCGCAGGATGGTAAGCGGGCCGGCGCGTAAAGCATCGGAGATCAGGATGGAGAAAAAGCCTGGCTTGAAATAGCGGAACGCCACCAGCAGCGGAATAGTATAGCCGTACACGGAGCGGACATGAGGTATGCCAGCCGGTGCGACCAGTACCAGGCGTTGTATGCGTTCAGGGTGCCGGGCCGCGATTCTAAGGCAGATATAGCCGCCCATCGAATGGCCAAACAGG
Organism: Chloroflexota bacterium; assembly: GCA_027316975.1. GTDB lineage: Bacteria > Chloroflexota > Ktedonobacteria > Ktedonobacterales > Ktedonobacteraceae > CF-113. The sequence goes on from DAHVFL010000207.1 coordinate 1,818, forward strand.
TGCGCCTGTTGAATACCGAGCGCATCCATTAGCGCTACGATGCGGGAGGCTAGCTCGTCAAGCACGAAGCGCCGCCGGAAGCGCCGCATTATGCCGAAGCCGGGCAGGTCCAGCAGGTAGACCTGGTAGCGCTGCGCCAGCGCGGGAATATTGCGCACCCACCAGCGCGAGGAGGCCGACAGCCCATGCACCAGGATGACCGCTTCGCCTTTGCTCTCCCCTGCAACCTGGTAATAGACAGTCTGCTGCCCTACCTGAATTTCACGCCGGGTAATCTGAATTCTGCTCATTTTGACAAAAAAGCCCGCACAAGCTTTACAAGTTGCTCAGGCGAATTATAGTTCACCGCGTGGGCCGCGCCGCGCACTACCACGAGCTGGCTATCCGGCAGCAACCGGTCAACTTTCTCCACCCAGTCTTGTGGCACAATCGAATCGCGAGCGCCGCGCACAATCAACGTCGGAACCTGCACGCGCGGAAGATGCTCCTCCATGCCATCAGCGAAAGCATACTTCAGCGTGCGAACTGTGCGCCGCGGCCCGGCTGCCAGATATTCGCGACCCACGACGAACAAAAAGGGGAACGGCTCGTGAAACATGTTGCGTATCAAACGGAAAGCCTCCTGGTGGATGCTGCGCGCTCGCGGGTCCATCGTTGGGCCAACCAGCACAGCGTGGGTGATACGTTCAGGATATCTTAAAGCGAAATTGACGATGATCTGGCACCCCAGGGAGTTGCCCAGCAGCGTCGCCGGTGGCAGACCCATCACCTCCATCCAGCCTGCCAGCGCATCAGCCAGTTCGGGAATGGTCAGAATATGCGCTGGCTTCGCGCTTTTCCCGAAACCAGGAAGATCAGGCGCGTACACACGATAGTATGGAGCAAGCTGCAGCGCCGTCGGCACCATATACCCGCTGGAAACCGATAAGCCATGCACCAGCACCACCGTGGCTTCGCTGCCAGGCGTCGGCGTTTCCGACAGACGCGCGTGCATCAACACCCCATGTACCTTCGTCCACACACTTTTTAACTTTGCTTTATGTAAATTCGCCATATGCTCTAAGTACGGTTCAGCTAACCGGTTTGTTTCACGGGTTATAGACCCCGGGAGAGGGTGAGCGTCATTTTTTCGCGCGAGTAACCAGGGCGCGGGCAGAGCCGCCGCCCAATAGGCGTCAAGGTAACAAGCTCTCGTATGAGATTCGTGTAGGGTACGGGCGACCCTTGCGGTCGCCCTGGAAGCCGGTGACGCCTATGGGGCGGCGACTCTGTCCCCGCCCTGGTGTACCCACGTTTGATGCAAAAACTTGACGTACAGCCAGAATCATCTCTATAATTCCCACGTGACCAGTAGACGAAAGGAAGGTATGTAGCCAGTGGATCAAATGCACACACACCAATCAGTTCCAGGGGCGGTTGCGGTCATCCATTTTTTTTCTGAACGCACTGACGGTGTCTCATTACAAATACAGGAGAATGACCGCGTACTCAGGGCGGCAGGATGGAGAGTGATTGAGTGCAGCGCCGACGCGACCGGGGAAAACAGCTTTGTTATACCAGAACTTGATTATACTATCCCGCGCGTGCAGGCTTTGAAAGTAAGAGGACAGGAGAGTATTCGAGACGAAAAGGGTATCGAACAAGATTTTGCCATTCAAGTGCAGTCGATAAAAAACAGGCTGCTAGAGCTGGTTCGCCTCTACCACCCACAGGTAATGCATATACGCAACCTGCTATCATTACCCATCCACCCGGCTGCCACGGTAGCCATGGCTGAATTTATAGCTGAACACCCGGCAACCGGCTTTGTCGCGCAGCATCATGATTTTGCCTATGAAGATGATTTCCTACCGGGGGACAGGAAGCGAGCCTATGCTATTCCCTACCCTGCCATACAAGAGCGAGTTGAGAAAGCGCTGTTATACAATGCGCCCAACGTCCACCATGTAGTAATCAATTCACTTTTGCAAAAACGTCTTGCAGCGGAATATGCTATCTTTGCTGATATTATTCCCGACTCTTTCGATTTCGAGATACAGCCCGTTACAATACCCCATCTCAGGGAAAACATGGGGATACGCGATACCGATCTCATTATTGGCATGATGACAAGAATTATCCCCAGAAAAGCCATCGAAGTAGCAATACAATTTGTCGCGGAATTGCAAAAGCGCAAAAACGAGCTGCTGGGAGAGCGGCGAGGGAGGCATGGCAGAACTATCACGGAAGAGAGTCAATGTGTACTCCTACTTCCTCAAGCGGCTGGCCTGGATGAACCAGCGAATGCCCTTTATTTTGAGAAACTGCGCGCCTTTGCCGAAAGACTGGACGTAACGCTGCATTATCTCGGTGACAGGGTGATAGCGGACAGCGCCTATAGAGGCGAGCCTGGCAAAATTCCTTTTTTCAGCCTGTACAATGAGGTTGATATGCTTGCATTTCCCAGCTATCAGGAGGGATTTGGCAATCAGTACCTTGAGGCAGTAGCCCTGGGGAAGGGTGTTGTTGTGTGTCATGCATACCCGGTAATGGAGGCCGATATTCTTCCTCATATTACGCTGAATGGCATTATTTCGCTTGGGAACAATAGCGGGTATACTATTGATGAAGCTGGACTGATCTACTTGAATGAGGCTATTTTACAGGCGGCTGTAGACAGAGAAATCTATTTTCTGCTGCACCCTGAAGAAGAGAAAACCATAGCCGCGAGCGCCTTTCGTCGCTTGAAACAGGCGTTTGATGCCAGAGTAGTTGGTCGCCAGCTGTCGGATATGCTTGTAAGGGCCGCACAATTAGACTGACAGCCCGCTTGTAATAAGCGTTGAGGTACAGACGTGAACGACAAAATCGACATCGACTACCATATCTTTTTCGAGCAACTGCCGGGAGTTTTTCGCTGGCCCTTCATGATTATTGATACCGGCCTGGTGATTCACTACTTCAACACGCGCGCGCAGGCCCTGTTTGAAACGAGCGCGTCACTCGCGGGCATATCTATCGAACGCTTCATCACCAATCCCGCTATCCTCCAGCTTATCCGGCAATGCATAGAAACACGCAGCTCGCGCAGCGAAGAACATTCCGGCGGCAATGCCGGGGCAGGCGTGGAATGGAATATCACGGTGACACCTCTGGCGCACGAAAAAACGGGGAAGATGTTACGCTTCTTTGCCATTGTGATCGAAGACTTTACCGAATTGCGCCGCCTGGAACGCGCGCGCCGCGACTTCATCGCCAATATTTCGCATGAACTACGCACGCCCCTGGCTTCTGTGCGCTTGCTGGCCGAGACGCTGGAAGACGCCATCGATACCGATCCTGAGCAAGCCCAGGCCTTCGTCGAGAAAATCGAGAACGAAGTATACCATCTGACCGCCCTCGTCACGGAACTGCTTGATCTCTCGCGCATTGAATCGGGGCAGACGCTGATGAATATCGAACCGGTCGAGGCGGAACTGCTGGTGCGCGAAGTCATGGCGCGTATGTTGCCCCAGGCGCAGCGCCACCGCGTCCAGTTAGGCACCGAGATCGAGCAGGGCAAGACGCTGGTGGCCGCCGATAGCAAGCAAATCGCGCGCGTGCTGGTAAATCTGCTGCATAATGCCATCAAATTCACCCCCTCCGGCGGCTCAGTCATTATTGGCACACGGCCACACAGCGGAGATGAGAGCAAAGCGCAGAGCTTTTTTGTGCGCGACACCGGGCCAGGTATACCACCTGAAGAGCTGCCGCGTATCTTTGAACGCTTCTATAAAGTGAATCGCGCGCGATCGAAAGCCGATTCCAGACTACCCGGAAGCCTGGAAAGTGGGGGCAGCGGGCTGGGACTGGCTATCGCTCGTCACGTGGTAGAGGCCCACGGCGGGCGCATCAAAGCAGAAAGCACGCCCGGTCAGGGCAGCACATTCACCTTCACTTTGCCGGTAACGCGCCGTATACCTGCGCACCAGCAATAAAAGTCATTACAATTTCGACATTGTTAGAACAATATCAATAATTTTAACTACATCTTTATATCTTTGTGTTGCTTCTAGACCTTCTATATGGTACTATTTCACAGGGATCAATAAATTGAACCAGGGGCGCGTGTGTAACCTCCTGGTTTGTGCTGCTTGTATCGACTTCGTCGCGAATTAGCCCGAATCTCGATAATTTTGTGGTTATTTACAGACAAGATGGTATTCGATACACATATCGCGCTCCATTTTGTTCACGACACAGGGGCGTAATCTAACTAACGCCTGATTTCGCGGGGTGGCTGTTGGTAGTGCGAAAAGAGAAAGAGGACGAAAAGATGAGCAAACTGGTAATGATTATTGACGATTCACTCATAGTTCGGAAAATCATCGAAACCAGCCTGAAACGTGAAGGTATCCAATCAGTGAGTTACGCCGATGGCGTTGAAGCCTTACTTGCATTAAATGAACGCCGTTGCCCCGTACCCGACCTGGTTATACTCGACATCGGTCTTCCTAAGATGGACGGCTACGAAGTCGCTCGCCACCTCAAAACGAAACAGCAATTTGGCAATACCACCATTATTATGCTCTCGCGGCGCGATGGCGTCATTGACCGCCTCAAGGGGCGGCTGGCCGGCGCGAAAGATTACATCACCAAGCCATTCAGAACGCAAGAAATTATGTCGGTCGTTCGTTCATATCTGGACCTGGGCGCGCCTGCCTACTCCTAACATGGCATTTCAGGATGAAAAAGACGCGCAAAGCCTGGAGCACATGACAGATGAGGAATTCTGGCAGCACGCACACATAGAAGCCGCGAAAGCTGCTACTATTCTTTCCCCACCTGACAGCGCGGCATTGTCTCAATACCTTGAATGTGGATTACGGCGCGGCACATGTTTTGTGCCACTTCACGCGATTGAAGCAGTAATTCCCGCGTTTTCTCCGCTTGCCCGCCTGCCCTTTGCTCCTCGCTGGTTGCATGGAGTGCAGGCGTGGCGCGGCGAAATCGTCGCAGTCGTCAACCTGGATACGTATCTCTCCAACACCCATACCCCGGCCAACGGCGGAATGGTACTCATCGCTCGCCACCCCGAATGCATCATCGGCCTGCGCGTGCCGGAAGTTGGATCGACCACCACCATTGAGTTCGAGCAACTTGCGCCGGTCAGCACCCCCTCTACCCTCTACCCTCCTGCGCGGGTAGATGTAATAAAAGGACTGTATGGCGGATATCCCGTGCTCGATATAGCCAGGCTGCTCAGCGATATGACGCTCCAAATTGAAATGGCGGCGCACCATGCCTGAAGAATCAATCCCCTTTGATCACAGCAAGCTTTCCGCCAGGGATCAGGAAGTGTTACGCACCTTCCTCGCTACCGACAATTTTGAGACACTGCCACCCGATAGCAATGAGACTGCCGCGCCACTCACGCCCCTGCCCATCGACCCGGCCATCGATCTCGAAGACGAAATGCTTGTAGTTTTCGCCGCCGAGGTGGGCGAAGACCTGGCCGTCTTACGCAGTGGCCTCGAACAAGCAGAACGCGATGAAGATGTATACTCCCCCGGCTTCCTCACACTGCAACAGGTCGCCCACAAAATACGCGGAAGCGCGGCCATGATCGGCTGTGATGCCATGTCTACCATCGCCCATCGTATCGAACTGGTCGTCCACCAGATCACAGCAGGAGAAATCAGCGTGCATACCGGCCTGTATGGATTGGGACACGCCGTAGGAGCCATGGAATTAACGCTAGCGAGCGTCGTCACACAAAAACAAGAGGATTTGCACCCCCTGCTCGGTCTCGAACAAGACTTTGTCACCCTTGGTATCTCGCTCGACGATCGAAGCGACGAATCAACGATCACAACGGAAGCATCGAGAGCCAGAGCGGGAACAGAAGGGACCAGGGCGACCGCGAGGGTCGCCCGTACCCTGTACGGACCGGATTCGTCCTCTGTGCAGGGTACGGGCGACCCTCGCGGTCGCCCTGGCTCCGATTCGTCCTCCATCGATTTTGAAAATAATCGTCAGCAATTCGATCAGCTTATCCAGCACACCGAACGTTTAATCGAGCAGCAGACGGCCTTAGAACATGCTCGCAAACAGGTTGACATAGCTTTTCAGGAACTGCAAACAGCGCAGGCTCGTTTGCGGCGTATCGAAGCTTTTTTCTCAAGCATCTTTATGTCAGGAATGAATGCTGGCTCTGAC
>DAHVFL010000208.1 GCA_027316975.1 Chloroflexota bacterium
AGGTAACAGTAGTGAGTTTTCGAGGATCATAATTACACGGCAAACCTTCAATATTTGCCTCTATTAACATATTGACTATGCAAGTAAAGAACGCATAACCTTTCTTTTCCCCTTTTTGCTTATTCAATGGGAATGGATACCTGGGAGAAAGCTCTGTGCTTAGCCGATTAAATAACTCTTTTGCCTTATTAACATTCATGAGGTGAGGTTCTACGAAGTTCTTCAAAACATCAGCCCGATAAGTAAAATAGGCAAAAAGGGTTTGGCCGAAAGTAGTAAGTTGATTGAGTTCATTAACAATATGGTCAGAGGTTAGTCCGATTGTTGCTAATCCATTTTTCACTTCTGAGGGTGTTGGAACTTTAAGTTGACCTGTGTTCTTGTGGGTATATCCAAGTAGTTGGCTGAGAGTCCGAACATTTGCCCAAAAGTGCATAGGCTGCTTCAAAAAAAGTTCATCTGGTTTCATTAAGTGCTATCTCAAACTTTCGTACAAATTCTTCTAATGAAATCCCAACTGCTTTGCAGATTTGGCGAAGCTCAAGTAAATCTAAGCGCCGTTCACCGGACTCGTATTTGCTTACAAAGGCTTGATTTTGACCAATACGTTCTGCCAGATCGACTTGGCGTAAACCAGCATCTAGCCTGATCTGTTGAAGTAGGGCTTGTAGCTTAACTTGCTCTGGGGTGTAAATACTTTTACCCATGAGCGCAATATAAAGGGGTGTACCAAATATTCCAAAATCGAATATTCCCGCTACAACTGAGGTATTTGTTCGTTAGTAAAATATAGGTAGTGCCAACATGGTTTTACAAACTGCAAGCACTGTCTTTTATTGTTCCTTGTAGTAACTTCGTAAGTTTTGCTGAGGGTAAATTGATGCAGCTTTCACTGTTTGGTGAAGTTGAAGCTCGTTCCATAGAGCAAAGGAAACAACTTCTAAAGTGGATTGGTAACAAACAACGATTTGCAAATGAGATTGTTTCCTGTTTCCCTCCCACATTCAATACTTATTTTGAACCTTTTCTTGGAAGTGGCGCAGTTCTAGGAACACTAGCCCCTAAAAAAGCGGTCGGGTCTGATATATTTGATCCATTGATAAAGATTTGGCAAGCCCTCAAGGATGATCCCGAAACACTCAAGCAATGGTATACAAAAAGATGGGAGGAAATGACGAGCGGAGAAAAAGTAGAGGAATATGAAAAGATAAAAGCGTCTTACAATGCCAGCCCAAACCCAGCAGACTTATTATTTTTATGCCGTTCGTGTTATGGTGGTGTAGTACGTTTTCGTCAAAAAGACGGCTATATGTCAACTCCTTGTGGCGCACACAAACCAATGCCTCCTAAATCCTTTTCTCATCGAGTTGACAATTGGAAAGAATATACAGAAGGAACTGAGTTCAGTCTGTTGGATTATAGAGAGGCAATGAGTAAAGCAAGGCCAGGAGATTTAATATACTGTGATCCCCCTTATAGCCATAGTCAAGCTATTTTATATGGGGCGCAGTCATTCAATCTAAATGACCTCTTAGATATTATTAGGCAATGCAAGCTGCGAGGGGTCTATGTCGCTTTAAGCATCGACGGAACAAAACGCTCTGGCAACTTTTTATGCGATATTCCTATTCCTGAAGGACTTTTTGAGCAAGAAGTTTTTGTAAACGTAGGTAGATCGATGTTAAAGCGGTTTCAGATGGATGGAAGAACGCTTGAGGGCGAAGTTGTTTCGGATCGTCTGTTGCTAACCTACTAAAGTTTTGAATTACTGCATAGTCGGGACTCATATTTAGAATACCGAATAAATATAAGTGCCATTATACACATCTATAATATATTGAGCTACAACTTTATTTAGGAAACCCGGAAGGGACTCCATAGCGGCTGGCAAGATAGAGGTCTATATACGATTAACTCAGCATATCTTCGGTGAACCAGGGCCATCCATTAGCATCGATGTAGACGCCGATGCCGATGCTGTGCAGGGTTGTGCTGAACAGGTGGATGCGGTGCCAGCCTCCGAGGGGTTCGTGAGTCATGCTTTCCTGAACCGCGTAGACGTTCGTCCAGAGTGGATTAGATGGCCCGGAGCGAGCAATATTTTCGCCGCCATCACTCGAGCCGGCGAAGCCTTCATTGGCGATGCGCTGGTAAGGTGAATTACCATCGGGGCAGGTGTGGCTGAAGCCGCAGTGCGCCATGTTCCAGCTATGCAGGAGCGCGCCAGAGGCCAGGGTGTTGTTCCAGGCGAACGGAGGCAGTCCACAGGCGGCGCGATCATTGTTGATTACCTGGAAGAGTTGCTGCGCCAGTTGTTGCGCCGCGCCAGTTACAGGCGCTGGCCCGTAGGGTGCTGCCAGCCCTCCATTCTTTGCCGGAACCTGGGTCATCTGGTTACTGTAGATAACACAGTTTGAAACAGGTGTTGCTGTACTCGATGGAGTACTGGTGGCGGAAGTGCGTGGAACCGCCGTTGGCGTCGGCGTCGCTTTCTGGGCGGGTATGGACAGTGGCGGTATCGGTGTGGAAGCGGAAATAGGAGCTTGCTGCGGGCCGTTTTGACTTACGATGCTAAACGACGATAGGGGTGAAGTAGTTACAGCTTCACTTCCACAGGCGGATAGCACTACAATACATAAGACGCACAACAGACTCCAGGAGGCTTTTTTCACAAACGATAACCCTTCCAGATTGACGCTCCTTCGTTACTTCATAGCATAAAGTATAGCATTCATTATGTATATATACGTATGCGCAGCCATCGTTTCGGTACTTTTGGTATGGCTAATCCAGGGTGTAAGTTTTCTTACCGCCTGCGGCGGCACCTGGAGAGAGAGGGAGATGGACGATTTTTCGTTTTGCCGATGTCCCTCCGCCGGGTTTGCGCGCTCCGCATCCTATCATGTTTCGCATTCCGCTTTCAACGCGCTTCGAGGTGATCCATCCCCATGATGCGGGGCTGGCAATTGCCAATGGCATCTGCTCAGATGTATATGAGCCAATCATTCTAGCAAAGGCAATGCCCTGGCGCCTGTTTATCTACGGCCCTGTCCATGTGATAGAGTATTATTATCTCACGGGCTTTATGGAAGGCGGAGCCAGAGAGGGCGCGCGGGCAGCGCATGAGATTTTGCAGGATGTGAACTGGATACCCGAACATGCAGATGGAGAGGAGCTCCGGTGAATTACGCTCTGCTCTGTTTTTTTACTAGAAGACACGTTAGAGGACATTGTCCGGGAGAGAACATGCATGACACATGTATTTACATCGCCAGCAAGCACTTCCCCTCACCTGCAGGCGGAGCTTTTTCGTCCATCCCTGCAATATCCTGCTTATTCATATGCTGAGATGCTGACGCAAACCGCAGCGCGTTACCCGGAGCAGGTGGCTGTGGTCTTCAACGATGTCAATTTGACGTACCGGGAGTTGGAAGCGCTGGTGAACGCCTTTGCTCGCGGCTTACTGGAGTTGGGTATAGGCCGGGGTCAAACCGTATGCTTGCTCATGACGAATCGCGCTGAATATGTCATTAGCTGGTTTGCCATCGCGCGCATCGGGGCTGTTGCCAGCCCCATGAACCCATCGTACAAGGAGCGCGAAGTCGCTTACCAGCTCAGTAATAGTGATGCAGTAGCTATAGTGGTGCAGCAAGAGTTGCTGTCGTTAGTGGAGGTGGTAAGGACTCAAGCTCCCAGCTTAGAACATATCATTATGGTTGGGTCTGCTGCCTCCGATCAATCTGCGCTTCCGGCTCACCTGCGCGCTTTCAGTCACCTGTTGCGCAGTCATCCGACCACACCGCTTGTAGGTAGTGAACCAGGCGGTGAGGACCTCTTAGCCCTTCCCTATAGCAGTGGCACGACGGGTCTGCCCAGGGGCGTCATGCTTAGCCATAAGAACCTGGTGTATAATGCCTGCCAGTCGATTGCCACGGCCCGTATCACTTTTGAGGATCGTATGCTGGTCTTTGTTCCGCTCTACCACATCTACGGCATCATGCTGATGGGGTGCGCGGCCATGGCGGGCGCGCGGCTCGTCTTGATGGAACGTTTTGAGGCGGGTAGGTGTTTGCAACTGATACAGGAACAGGGCATCACCCTGCTGTACAGCGTTCCGCAGGTGTTGGCCGTGTTGCACGACTGGCCGCAGGTGGACCAGTTTGATCTGAGCAGCGTGCGTTTTACGCAGTGTGGCGCGGCTCCTGTGCCTCCCGCCCTGGCGTACCGATTTCAGGAGAAAACGGGTATCACCGTCATGACTTCCTATGGTCTCACTGAGGCTTCACCCGGCACGCACTCCAACCCGGTCTACGACCGGCGGCTCATCAAGGTTGAGACGATTGGCCTGCCGATTCACGATACGCAGCAGAAAATTGTGGATATCGAGACCGGTCAGCGCGAACTGGGGGCGGGAGAAGAGGGAGAGCTGATTGTCTCGGGGCCGCAGGTTATGCAGGGCTACTGGAAGGCTCCCGAAGCGACGGCAGAGGCGCTGCGCGATGGCTGGCTCTATACGGGCGACATCGGCTGGCGCGACGAAGAAGGCTACGTGACGATTACCGACCGCAAAAAGGAGTTGATTAAATACAAGGGCTTTAGTGTTGCCCCTGCCCAACTCGAAGCCCTGCTGCTAGAGCATCCTGCCGTAGCTGACGCGGCAGTCATTGCCAGGGCTGATGCAGAAGCGGGCGAGGTACCCAAGGCCTTTGTAGTCCTGCGAGCAGGCCACGAACACCTGAACGCGGATGAACTGATAGGGTGGGCTAACGGCAAGCTTGCTGCTTACAAGAACGTGCGTGAGGTAGAATATATCGATGCCATTCCGCGCAATCCCTCCGGGAAGATCTTGCGCCGCATTCTCAAAGAGCAGGAACGACAGAAGACGGGCAAGTGATTCCTGACTCTGGTGAGTGATGTGCGGTGAGCTGCCGCCGGCAGCTTACCGCACATCACTCACCAGGTAAAGAGTCAAGAAGAAAATAGGGAGCTGAGACACGAAGGGGAGTTATACAGAGAAAATGGACGTAAAGAATCTTGTGGCGATTGATATGCATACTCATGCTGAGGTGTCGAGCCGAGTTTCAGATGATCCCCTGTGGCAGGCTATGCAGGAGGCGTCGGCGGAATATTTTAAGAACGATGAACCCCGGCCTACTATTACGGAAGTGGCAGCCTACTACCGGGAGCGCAAAATGGCCTGCGTCATTTTTCCTGTGGATATGGAATCGGCAACGGGATTGGCGCGCGTTCCTAATGAAGAGGTAGCCGAGGTGGCGGCTGAGAACGCTGATGTGCTGATCCCGTTCGCCAGCATTGATCCGGCGAAGGGCAAGATGGGAGCGCGCGAGGCGCGTCGCCTGATCGAGCATTTCGGTGTCAGGGGATTCAAGTTTCATCCCTCCATGCAGGAATTCTATCCCAATGATCGCATGGCCTACGAACTCTACGGGGTGATCGCGGAGGCGGGTCTGCCAGCAGTGTTTCACACGGGGCATTCTGGAATTGGTACCGGTATGCGCGGTGGCGGTGGTGTGCGACTCAAGTACTCGAATCCTATGTATCTGGATGATGTGGCTGTCGATTTTCCAGATATGCCGATTATCATGGCGCATCCTTCCTTCCCCTGGCAAGACGAGGCGCTTTCGGTATGCCTGCACAAGCCGCAGGTGTATATCGACCTCTCCGGCTGGTCGCCAAAATACTTTCCCGCTTCATTAGTGCAGTACGCCAATACCCTGCTCAAACACAAGGTGCTCTTTGGCTCCGATTATCCGCTCATCACGCCCGACCGCTGGCTGGCAGATTTTGAGCAGATCGCCATTAAGCCCGAAGTGCGGGTACTGATCCTGAAAGAGAACGCCATCAAGCTGCTCGGCCTCGCTGTCTGAGATCCAGCTGCCAGGGCGGGGGCAGAGAGCCGCCGCCCGTACCCTGCTACGACTTGATGCTGTGCCTCGTACAGGGGCGGGGCTCCCCGCCCTGGCTCGCGCTGCACAAAGCTTCAGGTATGCCTGTGGGCCAGTCTGAAATTTCTACGCGCTGGTGGGCAGGTCAACTTGCGTAATAGGCCTCAGTTGCGCTTCGATGGCCGTGCGTTGGGGTTCCAGGAAAGGCGGGAGCGAGAGCCGTTCGCCAAGTGTGGCGGCATCTTCGTCGATAGCGAAACCAGGGCCATCGGTAGCTAGCTCGAATAACACGCCGCCCGGTTCGCGGAAGTAGATCGAGCGGAAGTAGAAGCGGTCGATCACGGGGGTAATGGTCGGGTTGACCCTGGCGATGAGTTCCCTCCATTGACGGTGTTCCTCATCGTTGGGGGTGCGGAACGCCACGTGGTGAACGCCGCCTATGCCAACGAAGCGATGGAATGGTAATTCGGGGTCTATCTCGATATGCACCTCCGCGCCCGGCCCACCGGGACCGACTTCAAAGACGCTGACGGTGGTCTGATGCGGCATTTGATAGGCGCTACCGGGCCGGAGCCGGAAGCCCAGTGTCTCTGTCAGGAAGCGAGCCGAAGATTCGAGGCGGCGCAGTGTGAGGCGAACCGCGTAGAAACCGTGAATCGCCATCTCGACGGGTACCGGGCTTCTCTTCCAGGGGGTACTCTCTATCTTGCCCGCGTCGTCTACCAGTTCAAAACGCTGGCCCTCGGGATCGCGGAAAGGAAGCACAAGGCGAGCTTCTGGACCGCGTGTTTGAATGCCGTCATGGGAGATGTTAAAATTATTAAAACGTTCAACCCACCAGGAGAGCGCGTCCTGTCCCGTGACACCCAGCGCGATAGTCGAAATGCTGCCTGCGCCAGGGCGATTAGAACCAATATCGGCCCATTCAAAAAAGGTCAGATCGGTGCCTGGGCGACCAAGCTCATCGCCATAGAAGAGGTGATAGGCTGAAGTATCGTCCTGGTTCACCGTTTTCTTCGTTAAACGCATCCCAAGCACCCGGGTATAAAATGCCACGTTGCGGGAAGCATTGCCGGACACGGCGGTAACGTGGTGGATGCCCTCTAATTGCATGATTGTTCTCCTTCAAAATGTTAAAGCAGCTTAACTACCATTTGTGCGAAGGTGTGTTACCAGGCGGTAGCCTAGCCCGCGCACAGTCTCGAGAAACAGTGGGTTTTTGGGATCGGGTTCAAGCTTCTGGCGTAACTCCCATACAAGATGATTGACATCAGATTCTGTGTGATAGAGTTCCTCGCCCCAAATTGCTTTGATAAGTTCCTCATATGTACACATGACCGGCACATTGCCATTGGCCCGATTGCGTTGATCCATGTAGCGGATAAGCTTGTGCTCTTGCGGACGCAGGTCGCGGATCTCTTGCCTCTCGGGACCATCGCCGCGCAAGAGCTTTGCCTGAATCCAATCATACTCCAGGTATTCGATTTTTGGCATCAGTGTAGCTGGACGTGTTCCAAATGGATCATTAAAGGTGAGTTCCCAATAAATAGGCTCGCCTGTTTCGGTCAACTTGCCCAGAATACGGATGCTCATACCATCTATGAGAAGTGTGCGCCCAAACACTACTTCTACTGTCGCGCTCTGACGAATGAATGTGCGGTTCACACTGCCGTTATCGACCACCCACCAGCCATGGGGGTCACGTTCGACAGCGCAATGTACCTGTCTTGTAATCAGCTGCTGCGGGTCAGGTTCTAGCGCGATATCGTTAAATTGTTGAAACCGCCCGATAGCCATGCGGTCTTTTGTCAACTCTACACGGAATTGCTGGCCCTCTGGCCCGGTTACATCGAGGAAAGGAAGAAGCCTGTCCAATGCATACCTCGTACATTTTAAGAAAATACGACAACAACTGCTGTTATCTTTTTTCTCTTTATTTTATCACAATCACAGGTGTACCATAAAGAATTTTCCTTGACGTTCTGGCGGTTTCTGCTCTACAATGAGTTCGCCCAACATTGCTTTCTAATGATTGATCAATAATAATATTGTGTAATACAACCAGTAT
>DAHVFL010000209.1 GCA_027316975.1 Chloroflexota bacterium
GTAATGTACGCCGGACACGTGATCGAATCCGCCCCGGTCAAGCAGCTCTTCGAGCAACCTGCTCACCCCTATACTGTCGGCCTGCTGCACTCCATTCCACGGCTGAATGACCAACGCGGCGTTAAACTCAACCCTATTGCCGGTCAACCACCCGACCTGCTCAACCCGCCTGCTGGTTGTCCCTATGCTCCACGCTGCCCGAAAGTCCAGAGCAGGTGCCGGCAGGAACGACCAGAATTGACACCCGTAGGTCGTGGCAATCAAGAAGCGGCCTGTTTCTATCCAGACTAAGGGGAATAAGAGGATCATATGGCGCAAGAAATTCAAGCGACAGCGCGAGAAACAGGCACAACGCTGATCGATGTCAGGGGCCTGAAGGTACATTTCCCCATCAAAGGGGGCGTCTTAAATCGCACAGTGGCGCATGTCAAAGCCGTTGACGGTGTTGACCTGTTCGTAAAACGCGGCGAAACGCTCGGCCTCGTAGGCGAAAGCGGCTGCGGCAAATCGACGACCGGGCGCGCGATTTTACAGTTGATTAAACCAACGGCTGGCAGCGTCAAACTGGACGGCGTAGAGTTGACCTCGCTTGATGCCAACCAGACACGTCTGAAACGCGCGGAAATGCAGATGGTCTTCCAGGACCCCTACGGCTCGCTCAATCCCCGCTTCACCATCGGACAAACTATAGCGGAACCACTGGAGAATTTTAACCGGGGTAACAAGAAGGAGATTCAAGAGCAGGTCGCGAGCTTGCTGGAAACGGTAGGTCTCAACCCGTTCTTTATGAACCGTTTCGCGCATGAGTTCAGCGGCGGTCAGAGGCAGCGCATTGGTATCGCCCGCGCCCTGGCCCTGCGCCCTTCGTTTATCGTCGCCGACGAGCCAGTATCCGCGCTGGACGTTTCCATCCAGGCCCAGGTTCTTAACCTGCTGGAAGACTTACAGCATAATTTCGGCCTGACCTACCTGTCCGTCGCTCATAACCTCTCCGTCGTGAAACATATCAGTGACCGCGTAGCGGTCATGTACCTGGGCCGCGTAGCAGAACTGGCCGATAGTGAAGACCTGTACGAAAGCCCCCTCCATCCCTATACCCAGGCGCTGCTCTCCGCTATTCCAGTACCCGACCCCGAACTGGAACTCAAGCGCAAGCGAATCATCCTGGAAGGCGACGTACCCAGCCCGGTCAACCCTCCCCCCGGTTGCAATTTCAACCCCCGCTGCTGGAAAGCGCAGGACATTTGCCGGGAAATCAAACCACCCCTGGAGGAGAAAAGTCCCAATCACTACGCCGCCTGCCACTTCCCAGGATAGATCAGTAGCGACACCCCTTGTGGGTGTCCCGTCCTGTCCGTATCCTGATGAATTATACCGGCCAAAGCCGGTCGTGTCATCCCTTCACTGCGTTCAGGGCAGGCTCTGAGCGCAGCGAAGGATCTCTCGTCGGCAGCACGCAGACCCTTCGCTGCGCTCAGGGTGACACGACCTTCCCGTCAGGGTGACACGACCTTCCCGATGGTGGGCGGAAAAATTCATCAAGGGCATCAAAAGAGACGAAAACGGGACACCCTCTGGGATGTCCCTACTAGTTTTGTTTCAGACGTTTAATACGCGAAAGAAAACGAATGCGCGCCACTATATGACGCGCATCAAATGGTTTTACCACATAATCGTCAGCCCCCGCTTCAAATCCAGCTATTTTATCTTGCAGTGTAGAAAATGAAGTCAATACCATGATAGGAAGGTTGTAGAGAGCAGGAGTGTCACGTATGAACCGGCACAGTTCCAACCCGCTTTCCTGGCCAATCCTCACCTCACAAATCAGGACATCGGGAATACTTTCCGCCAGGCAACTGCGGGCCTCAGCAATAGTAGTTGCGATGCGCAGCATAATGCTGTCATCCAAAGCCTGCTGCATTCTCAAACAGACTTCTAGATCAGCATCTACCAGAAGCGCATATAATCTACCTGATGTCTGCACAGTAAACTACTCACCCCTAAACTTCATTCCCGCTCGGACTGCGCCTGGACCAGTTGATCGATACGCCGCTGCCGGTCCGCCGGAGTCAGAAGTAACGCTCGCTCAATAGCAGCATTCAAGGCGCTCGGCTTAAAAGGCTTGGTGATGTATTCATCTACCCCGGAGAGATAGCCTGTCATTTGATCCTGCTCGCGTGTCATTGCGCTCAGAATGATTAAGGGCACATTCAGTG
This sequence comes from Chloroflexota bacterium, assembly GCA_027316975.1. Lineage (GTDB taxonomy): Bacteria > Chloroflexota > Ktedonobacteria > Ktedonobacterales > Ktedonobacteraceae > CF-113. The sequence goes on from DAHVFL010000209.1 coordinate 2,217, forward strand.
TGCGCGGGTCGCCGCGCAAACAACGCGCAAGCTGATAGCCATCCATTCGGGGCATTTTCACATCGATAATGACGCAATCAGGCTGCTCCAGATAAATGCGCTCCAGACCCTCCATGCCGTCGTAGGCGACAACCACATCATATCTCCCTTGCAGGTTCACCGCGTATTTGATTAGCTCAACAATGGTTGGATTATCGTCAATCACCAGAACCTTTTTCATCGTATCTCCGCGCCGATAGCTTGCTCCACCCAGTTCATCGTTATTCAAAAGAACCCGCTCCTTTTCTGCATTGTAGCACAGTTGCGCCTGGCTGCCAACTAAACTATGACCTATTTCATATCACCTACTATCGGCATATTTCCTCTTCTAGCATACACCTCTGAGGAAAAACAACCCGCGAAGCATCGTTTATGCTACAATAGCACCAGGAAAACCGTTACAACACCAGCATGGAGAAGTCGCGATGTCATCTACATCAGCACCGGATCGCTATTCAAGACAGACATTGTTCAAACCCATTGGAAAAGAGGGACAGGAACGCCTGCAAGCCGCCTCGGTCGCCATTATCGGATGCGGCGCGCTGGGCAGCACGCTGGCGAACAACCTCTGCCGCGCTGGCATCGGACGACTGGTGATTGCTGACCGCGACTACATTGAAATCAACAACCTGCAACGCCAGATACTTTTCGATGAAGACGACATCGCGCGCAGGCTGCCCAAAGCAGTAGCGGCCGCCGAAAAATTGCGCCGCATCAATAGCGGAGTCACAGTTGAGGCGCTGGTCGAAGACATCAACGCGGATGGCATTGAATCGCTGGTTCAGAGCGTAGATTTGATTGTAGATGCAACAGACAATTTTGCGACACGCTACCTGCTCAACGACGCCTGTGTCAAGTATGGACGCCCCTGGATTTATAGCGGCGTGATCGCTTCGTATGGCGTCACCTTGAATATTATTCCCGGCGACACTCCCTGCCTGCGCTGCATTTACCCCGAAATGCCGCTGCCCGGCACAACCGCCACCTGCGATACCGCTGGCATCCTCAACGGCATCGTGGGGGCTATCACCGGCATCGCCTCCACCGAAGCCCTCAAAATCCTTCTCAAAAGCGACAAAGTCAGCCGGGATATGGTCTGGATGGACGTGTGGGAAAATACAAGCGAGCGCATCGAACTGCCGCGCTATCCTGATTGCCCTACCTGCGGACAGCATCACTACGAATTCCTCGATATGCTGAGTGGCACAGACAGCGCCAGCCTGTGCGGGCGCGACGCGGTACAGGTGCGCAGCGGCAAACGGGGAAACAGCATCAACCTGTCCGACCTTGCCGAACGTTTACGCCCGGTCGGACAGGTTTTCTTTAACGCCTACTTGCTGCGTTTGCTCGTTGATGGCTATGACGTGACAGTCTTTCCAGATGCCCGCGCCATTATCAAAGGGACAGACAACGAGATGATCGCTCGCTCGATCTACGCGCGGTACATCGGCAATTAAACGACTTCCCGTCCCAGTCTGTTAATTCCCAGGTGCCCGGCCACTACCTAACGGGCATTGCTCGCCCTCAATTCGCTGTATCTGACCTCGCGCGCCATATCATTCATCGACAGCGTCCAGCACCACCGCAGATCTGGCATAACAACCAGAGCTATTGTAGCCGTGACGACAGTTATCAGTATACTTAGCCAGAACCCCGAAACGGGAAAAGTGGCGATTTGCCCCCCCGTGCTCTTGATCTGACCGAAAGCCATAAAGTAGCTGCTGGCGAAGTAAATAAGCTCAAACACCACTGCGGCCAGGAAACTCAATTGGATAGCCAGAGCCAGGACTCTGGTTAGCACGCGATCCTTCAAGACGAGCAACGCCAGCACAATTTGTATCAGACCCACTACCGGTATCGCCCAGATCAACGGAAAAGAGTAGCTGTCACTCACGTTACGACTGGCGCTGCCATCATTCGTTGAAATAAGCTGCGTAAAATTCAACGTACTCGTCCCCAGCGTGAGAGCAGATACGTTCGTCGGACCTTTTAAATTGGCAGCGGATGCCAGCGTAGCTGGTTCTCCCGTAGAAAACCAGGGGGCGAAAAAGAAGAGCAGGATAATAGCCAGACCACCAATTGTGGGAGCAATAATAGCATACGGCAGACGCCTGGCATAGCGTTTTGCGCTGTAGCTCGGATTTGTACTGATGACTTTAGCATACGTTGACATGGGCAAAATCCTCCCCGTACATTGCGTTTTTGAATATATGAGGCACTCCGGTAGTTATTGATTATACGTTATGAATAACTTGATAACAAGAGTCAGGGCGGGGCAAGCCCCCGTCAATCTTGCCACCCATGGTATAATACGCAAGGTGACTGCTCACTCCATTTTTAACCTCACTATTCCGAGGGAGACAAATACTAATGAACGAACATATTCTCGTGTGCGTGGCATGGCCCTATGCGAAAAGCTCAACGCATGTTGGTCAGATTGTAGGGGCATATCTCCCTGCTGATACCTTTGCTCGCTATCACCGCCTGGCCGGAAACAACGTCCTGATGGTGTCCGGTAGCGATGAACACGGCACCCCCATCCTGGTTGATTCCGAACGCGAAGGCATCGACCCGCGCGAATTCGTAGCGCGTTATCATCGACAGATCTGTGAAGTATGGGATCGCCTGGGCATGTCGTGGGATTTATTTACCGAGACAGGCACAGAAAACCACTATCGCATCACGCAAGATTTCTTCTTAACACTGCATGATAAAGGCTATATCTTCAAAGACACCATGGAATCTCCCTATTGCCCGACCGACCACCGCTTTTTGCCCGACCGCTACGTCGAAGGCACCTGCCCTCACTGCGGCTACACACAGGCACGCGGCGACCAGTGCGATAATTGCGGGCGCACCCTCGACCCGGTAGACCTCATCTCGCCGCGCTGCCGCCTGTGCGGGAGCAAGGAGAGCGCGTTGGAGATTCGTCTGACCGAACATTTCTTCCTGGACCTGCCCAAATTGCAGGAACCATTACAACAATGGCTCTCAGAGGGCAAAGATTTCTGGCGACCGAATACAATGGGCTTCGTCATGAACTGGCTGAAAGAAGGCCTGCGCGCCCGTGCCATCACACGCGATCTGGACTGGGGCGTGCCCATTCCAATCGACGGCTACGAAAGCAAGCGCATCTACGTCTGGTTCGATGCCGTCATTGGCTACTTCTCGGCCTCCGTCGAATGGGCCGAGCGGCAGGGAACGCCCGAAGCCTGGAAGACCTGGTGGGTTCCCGACCAGACCACACCTCCGGTCAAGTCCTACTACTTCATCGGCAAAGATAATATCCCGTTTCACGCCATCATCTGGCCCGCCATGCTGATGGGCTACGGCAATCGCAACCTGCCCTACGACGTACCCGCCAACGAATTTATGACCATGAGCGGCCAAAAAGCATCCAGCAGCCGCGGTAATGTGATCTGGACAAAGGATGTGCTCGATCAGTACAGCGCCGATGCCCTGCGTTACTACCTGTCCGTAACGGCTCCCGAAGGACGCGACACCGACTTCACCTACGAAGAACTGGTACGCCGCAATAACGACGAGCTGGTCGCCACCTATGGCAACGCTGTGCATCGCACCCTGACCTTCTTGCAGAGCAAATTCAACGGCATCGTGCCGGAACCGCTGGCCCTGCGCGAGGCAGACCGCGAAATTCTGGCCGAAGTAGAGCGCGGCTTTGCCCTCGTCGGCCACAACATCGCCAATTGCCACTTCAAAGAAGGCATCAACGTCGCCATGTCTGTAGCGCGCGCAGCCAACCGCTACCTGGACGAGCAGGCCCCCTGGAAACAAATCAAGCTCGATCGCGCAGAAGCAGGCACCAGCATCTACGTAATGTTGCAGGTGCTCAGCGGTCTGCGCATCATGTTCTGGCCCTACCTGCCCTTCTCATCAGAGAAGCTGCATCATTACCTCGGCTTCGAAGGCGATGCCACCACCGCCCACTGGCGACCCACCAGCGTACCAGCCGGTGCGCATCTGCCAGCGCCAACGCCCCTCTTCCCCAAACTGGAAGAAGCCGCCGTCGTATTATAGGGGCAGGATGAGCTTTGTCAGCAGGAGTGTGTAAGTGGCATCAGCGCAAGAAACGTTTAGAGCGACTGTTATCGAGCCTCTAAAAGTCAATCGAGGGATACAGGTACTTTCATATGCCGAATATTTAAGGCTTCCAGCAGCGCAGCGATCAAATGACGAAGCCGATGTCGTTGATAGTCGATTTACCCAAAAGCTTTTAGAGTGGCTGGGTTTTGGGTCAGAGGATATCAATTACAACCACCCGACTCCCGGATTTCCACAAAACCGGCCCGATTTTGTAACAAAGATGTTCGGGTCAACCGCGTTTGTCATCGAGGATAAAAGCACCGACGAGCAATTAGATAGCGCTTCGATACATCAACTGCGGCGATACACTGTTGGTACATCGGGCTATTGCCTCTGGACAAATGCCCGATCTATCGTTGGTTTGCGCTTTGATGCCAATGGCGATTATCAGACCCTGGTGGAAGTACGTGTCGAAACCGTCTTTGCAGACGTGCCATCCCAGATCGATCAAGAAGCGAACTTTGAAATTCTTCAACTTCTTTATCGGAAGCAGCGCTTTAGCGACCTTGCCAATATCATCGATACGATTGCCATTGATGAAAACGAGTGGAGGCAGCAGGCAAAATCTCTAACAGACGAGGTTTCGCTACGCAATTTCATCAACGAGAGTCGCTTCGTTCTAGATCAGCTCACAACCGCCATTCGAGCGCGCTTGAGCAACGTTACGCTAGAGTTAGAAGAGGCCGCAGAAGACCTCGCCGCCAGCCAGGAAAAATATCTTGCTATTCTAGCCAACCTGTTTGACAGGCTCAAAGGCGGAGGAGGCGTCAATCTCTCTGAGGTAAGCAAGCTGGAGGAGGAGTTACGAGACCTCGCATCGCGGTTGATCTATATGGACACCTCATATTCCGAACGCTTGAAACCAGCTATGAGCGCTGCGACACTTCCACTCTGGAACAGTTCTATAGAGGAAATCAAAACAGTTATATCAGGGCTGCGAGAACGCGAACTCGCCCGCAACGAATCGCGTCGTATCCGGGCCGCTTACCTGGTATGGCTAGAACGCTACAAATATATCGAGGGTGAAGAACGAGGAGATGAACAGACAGTCGAATCACGCCGTCAGCGGGCCTTTGCAGAACAGGTTAGCTATGTCTTCTTCGTTCGCCTGTTATTAGTGCGAGTGCTGGAAGATAAAGGTATCATGGCTCGCATCGTATCTGATGGAGGTTTCAAACACTGGTTCTCGTTTTTACGCAGCTCCTCATTAGAAGACCGCGTCCATGAAATTCGCGGCGAATCATTCCTTCCACTCGTTTACAGTCGCGTCGTGAGCTTCTACCGGCACTTCTTTCAACAGCCCGTATTTGACTGGTTCATGCCCGATGATTATTTGCTGGCCCTCGCGCTTTATCGCCTCAACATGTATAATTTCAAAGATGTTACTAATGACCTGCTTGGCTTTACCTACGAAGCCTTTATTGATCGCGTGGCCCGCAATCAGAAAGGTCACTTTCTGACACCCCCATCCATCGTTGAATTTATGCTCGACCGCGCCGGATACTCCGACTCTTCCACCATTGGAGAAAGTCTGCTCGATCCGGCGTGCGGATCAGGCAGTTTTCTTGTACACGCCGCGCGCCGGCTCAGGC
>DAHVFL010000020.1 GCA_027316975.1 Chloroflexota bacterium
AAAACTCGCGCCGGTTGCCTTGACGCATCTTCCTCGCTATGGCCGACCAGAAGGCCCACGTCGCCAGGTAGAACATGCGCGAGAGCCGAAAACGCCGCGTTACACGGCGTGGAAGGACGATTGACTCGAAACTATCTTGCAAGATAGCAACGATGAAAATAATGCTAAAAATGACTGCTAGAATTCTTATGGTTTCTTCCATTTATACCCCGATTATTGTCTGAAGACGAACGCTATGAAACGATATACATGTTTTACAACATGGCCTCGGAGAAACTAATTCCTGTGCTATTCTATCATAATTCACCCATAATTTACCTTGTGTTTTCCCGCACCATACGGTATACTCTCTATAGAGTTTGCTTGCTTGCGCTGTACTGAAAAATCCCCATTATAGCATCAAGCAACAACCGTCCCTCTGGTGATTATTGTGCAACACTTGCAACTTTCGACACATTTGTTACTTGTCCTGCCTCCACCGCAGACATTTGGAGAGAATACTTGTCATCCTGAGCGCAGCGAAGGATCTGGCTCGCCGGACGGAGAGATCCTTCGCTGCGCTCAGAGCTTGCCCTTGAGCGCAGCGAAGGGATGACAACCAGGACACGTCTCACGTTCGCTTACGGGAAGCCTTCTCTCAAAATGTCTGCCTCCACCGGACTAGACCGGAGAAATCTTCCATGCTATAGTAACATCACATATTTCTCTTGCATACTTGCATAGTTGAACGAATTGGTCGATGACCGGTAGGAGGGTTGCTATGCAGGAGGTCTGTTCAAATCCAAACGCTATTACAGGTTTTGATACGATAAGGTGCCAGTAGATGAAATTTGGACGTAACGTTCGCTGCATATTGTTTGACCTCGGCAGTACGCTCTGGACGAGCAAAGATGAAAGAGTGATGCTTGTGAGCGAGAGAATCGCGAATCTGCGAGCAGTTTTAGAGCTTTTTCGCTTTACCGGTACCAGAGTGTACGCCGACATGGATGTGGATGAGCTTGGAAAATTAGTGCGTAAAAGTTTCGAGAAGCAGATTCGCGTCAAAACGCGCCAGCTTGTCGAATACGAGCCTGACTTTGTGCAGTCGGCGATGGATGCCCTGCAACAAATCGGTATACCGGCGGTCACTCACGAATGCGGAGAAGCTATCTATGAAGCGCTGCGTGTGCGCACTCCCGATATTCGCGTGCTTTTCGACGATACGCTTTCAACCCTGGCAGCCCTCAAAGAGCGGGGCTACCTGCTGGGCGTCGTGTCGAACCGCCATTACGGGGGCGTACCATTTCAAGAGGACCTGCGCACAATGGGTCTGCTTGACTATTTTGAACTGCAACACATGGCGATTTCAGCAGATCTGGGCATACGAAAACCCAACCCGGACATCTTCATACATACACTTAACAGCCTGAATGTCTCACCTGAAGAGGCGGTCATGGTTGGCGATTCGCTGCGAGGCGATATCGCTGGCGCAAAAAGGCTGGATATACTGGCAATCTGGATGCCCAAAGCATCTCTACGAGCAGAGGCGTTGGCAGCCATGAGAGCTTCCGGGCAAGCTCAACAAAATGTGTTGACGGATGATTACTTGCTGACCTACACGCGGCAAATAGAAAAACGAGGACGACAGACACCGGATAATATTAAACCAGATAGTATCATTGCATGTCTAAGTGATCTGCTCGATATATTTTAGTGACCAACTTATCCATATCCAGGAAGGGTACGAGCCAGTGCCGGGACAAGACCCACCCGTCCTGTGTCATCCTGAGCGTAGCGAAGGATCTCTCGCAGGCCGAGCCGCCGCCCTGGCCTCGTATATGAGTGAAGGATTTCAAGATGTCAAAAGAACCAGGCTCGAGTGTTAAAAAAGTTCAGCAGGCCCTCAAGTCACTGGGCTTTTCAGATGAGATAGTGGTGTTCCCAGATTCGACGCGCACAGCGCTTGAAGCGGCTCAGGCCGTTGGTTGCTCGGTAGGCCAGATTGTGAAATCGCTGGTTTTTCGCGGGGCGCAGTCGCATAAGCCGGCGCTGGCCCTTGTCAGTGGAGCTAACCGGGTGAATGAAACGCGGCTCGGTCTGCTGCTTGGTGAAGAAATCGAGAAAGCCGATGCTGATTTTGTGCGGCAACATACCGGTTTTGCTGTTGGCGGTGTCCCGCCGGTTGGTCACGCTGAACGCCTTGCAACCTTCATCGACAGGGATTTATTGCGCTATGATGAAATATGGGCTGCGACTGGCAGCCCGCATACAGTGTTTCGACTGACGCCGGGTGATTTGCAGAGCATGACGGGTGGAGAAGTTGTCACCCTCCAATAATTCATAGATGCGCATCCATATGATATGAAACTTTTACCTGCTCTTTATTAGAGGTGTAAAGATGGTAGACCGCGTAGGACAACAACTTGGCAGTTATCGTCTCATCCGTTTGCTGGGACAGGGGGGCTTTGCTGAGGTTTACCTGTGCCAACATGTGCGGCTCAACAGTTATGCTGCTGCGAAAGTGCTTAACGCCCGGTTAGCGGGTAGTGACGCGGATAGTTTCCAACGCGAAGCGCATACTATTGCCAGGTTGTTACATCCGCACATTATCAGGGTGTTCGATTACGATATAGCAGAGGGCGCCCCTTTTTTGATCATGGATTATGCGCCCAATGGCACCGTATACAATGCACACCCAAAGGGTACGCGAGTGCCACTCGCTCAGGTCGTTTCCTACGTCAAGCAGGTGGCCGGTGCTCTACATTATGCTCATAATGAAAAAGTGATCCATCGCGATATTAAGCCTGAGAATATGCTGTTGGGACGCAACAATGAGGTCTTGCTAAGTGATTTCGGCATTGCTACTGTTACCCAGACCCAGAGTTCGCGAAGCCAGTTGACACGAGATATCGTTGGCACGGTAGCCTACATGTCGCCCGAGCAGCTTCAGGGGAAGCCTCAGCCGGCCAGCGATCAATATTCTCTGGGAATAGTCATCTACGAATGGCTGACGGGCGCGCGTCCCTTTCAGGGGTCATTTACCGAGATTGCTATTCAACATGTGATGGCTTCTCCCAGGCCCTTGCGAGAGAAAATTCCAGGTATCCCGCCGCAACTTGAAGAAGTTATCATGGTTGCGCTTGCCAAGGAACCGCATAAGCGCTTTGCCAGTATGCAGAGTTTTTCCAATGCGTTTGAACAGGCCAGCGCTTCAGGGCCGTCGTTTCGCTCGATACCTGCGCCCATTCCTGGATCGCCCCGCGATATTTCTCCGCCTCCTATCGTTGAAGAAGTGGTAACGACCGGCCCGACCATTCCAGTGTTTACGGAAAGTTCTGCACCTGTCAATACGCCTTTCCCGGCGCAATCCATCACTCCTCCCCGGCCAGCGCCTGCTGCAGCCTTCATCCCAATGACACCCGGCGCAACACCTGGGCCTGGCCCCGTTCAGCGTTCCGGCGTCTTCTCGCGTCGTGTCGTGCTCGGAGGTCTGGTAGGGCTGGTAGCGGTTGGGGGAGGTCTTGCCGTGCTTGCGCTCGCTCACCCATTCGGCATAGGTACGGGACCTGCGTTCACGCCAACAGCAGGCCCGTCTGGAACAGGCACACATTCAGCATCCACATCAACGCCCGTCACTCCAACGGGGCCGCCAGTGACCAGTTCATGGTCAACATTGCCTGCTTTGCCGTCGCCGGAAGCGGATAACGTGGCAATCTATGCGCGCGTGCAGCAGCGAGGGTATATCTATATGAGCGGCGGATTTCGTGGGACAAAGTATTCCCCTCGCCACGACGACAACCTGTATCGCTATGATATTGCGGCGTCACAATGGGGCATTGTCACGAGCAATTTCCCTGGCATGTTCAATAATAGTGTCGTTCTGGACGCGCAAAACAACTTCTTTTTTACCGGGGGATTTTCACCTGATAACCAGGCTGTCACGCCACTTGTATACAAATACCAACCCGATACCGGCGCATTAGTAAAGATCGTGCCTCCCAGTACGATTGTTTTTGGATACGGGGGTTCCATGATCGCGGATCAACAGGGTTATCTCTATATCACCCAGGGATTTATGCAAGTATTCGGTACCCGCACATTCGCGGGAAGGGGGTGGTACCGCTACGACATTGCCCTGGATCAGTGGAAGGTTCTCGCTCCATTGCCTGTGGGAGTCGGCTATACTGTGCTGGCTCCCGATAGGCGCGGTGGCATCGTGATGATGGGCGGCACACTAGATACGGAAGAGAAGCAGGGCATAACAGACATCTATCGCTACTCTATTGCATCTGATACCTGGACAAAGGAGCAAATACCGGCGCCACAAGCCTTTAATGGTGTGGCTAGTTGCGATCTCGGCAATGGGAAGGTCGTGGTAGTGGGCGGATATGATCCCGTCCAAAATATTACCCTGGATAATACATGGCTTATCGACCTGCTCACCCTGCATTCTACAGCGCTTGCGACTCTACCGGGAGGCTCTCGCCTGGGAGCCGCAACGTATGATGGCGCGGGGAACGTCTACCTTGTGCGTGGGGCAAGCAATAATGCCAACGCGCCAACGCAAGATTTCTGGCGTTTAAGTCTGACTTCTTAAACCTTGCCGATCATTAGAAATGGTGGATTATGATTACAGACGATATACAGGAAAAGTTGAGCCGCCGGAAATTTCTCGCGCTCAGTGCCCTGGGAGTGTGGAGCTTGCCGGGCGTGCTGGCCGCTTGCCAGAGTGGATCGGGTCCTTCCAGCGTAACTCCCGCTCCCAGTCGCGCCACGCCAGGTCCGAGTCCCACTCCCAGTCCGACGAAGCAGCCCTTGCCCACAGCTGCTGATTGGGCAGCCCTTGCAAGCAGCTTGCAGGGAACATTGGTACAGCAAGGTAGTCCCCAATACCAGGCTGCGTACAAACTGTACAGCCCTCGCTTCGATGGTATACGACCAGCAGCTATTGCGTACTGCGCTTCCCCCTCGGATGTGCAGGCCTGCCTCTCTTTTACGCGCACGTTTGGTTTGCCGCTCGCAGCGCGGGGCGGTGGACACTCCTATGCCGGCTATTCTACTTCTACTGGCCTCGTAGTAGACGTGACCCGCATGAACGCGGTGCAGGTGAACGCGAGCGCCGGGAATGCTATCGTTGGAGCGGGGGCGCGGCTGATTGATGTCTACGCGGCGGTCGCGCAGCGCGGTATGATCATTCCCGCCGGGTCCTGCCCGACAGTGGGCATTGCAGGAGTGACGCTGGGTGGCGGTATTGGCGTCCTGGGCCGCAAATTTGGCCTGACCTGCGATAACCTGCTCTCGGCTCAAGTTGTGGTAGCCGATGGTCGAATGCTCACTTGCGACGCGAATACCAACGCCGACCTCTTCTGGGCGCTGCGTGGCGGCGGTGGCGGTAACTTCGGCGTCGTTACCTCGTTCACCTTCCAGACCCACCCGGTTGCCACATTGTCGCTCTTCACGTTGAACTGGCCCTGGAGCAGCGCCGCGAATATGGTCAATGCCTGGCAAAACTGGGCGCCCCATACGCCGGATGAACTATGGTCTAACTGCCTGCTTCTGGGTACCGGCAGCAAAAATTCTAACCCGATTGCGCGTGTAAATGGCGTCTACGTAGGCGATACCGCCGCGCTGAACCCCTTGCTGCGCCAGCTTACCAGCTCCATGAGTGTCGCGCCTGCCAGCAACTACGTATCAGAATCAGGTATTCTGGAGACAATGCTGATCGAGGCAGGCTGTTATGGCAAGACGGTGAGTGAGTGCCACCTGCCCGGCCAGACCCCTGATGGACAGGAGCAAAGGGACACTTACAGCGCGAAGTCCGATTTTTACACTCGCCCGTTGACGCGCCAGGGCATTGATAACCTGGTGACCGCGATCAACCGCCGCCAGGCGTCCTCTACGATTGCGGGAGGTGGCATCCTGCTGGATGCATGCGGTGGCGCGATAAATCGCGTGGCGGCGAATGCCACAGCCTTTGTTCATCGCGACGCCCTGTTTTCCGCTCAATACCTGGCGCACTGGAGTGCGAGCGACCCGGCTGCTGTCGTCACAGCCAACTACTCCTGGCTGGCTGACACCTGGCAGGTTATGCGTCCATATGCCAGTGGAGCCGCCTACCAGAACTACATCGACCCAAACCTGGCTGACTGGCAACACGCCTATTATGGCGCAAACCTGTCAAGGCTACAGCGTATTAAAGCGATCTATGATCCCGCCAACCTGTTTCATTTCGCTCAGAGCATCCCGCCGAATCCTCTTGCCTGATGGGACATGGCGCCGATTTTATCATCATCCAGGCCCTCGATGTGGTATCCTACCGCCAAAAACCTCTACTACCTCATTTCCAATTTCGATAAGATGGTGCAGCAGACAGCCCAGTTCGGCACTAGCCATTACTACTTCGCGACTCATCCGCAATGTCCAGAAACATTTTCTTGATGGTGTTCCAATTCTATAACTGTATGTTTCTGCGCGCTCTCGCGCGCTGCTTCAATGACCCGCAGCGTAGCTATGGCATCGGAGGGATCGACAGGCGGTTTGCTACCCGAGACGAGCGCGTCATGCAGCAGTGCGTAGAAGGTTTCATACGCGCCCGGCAGCGTTTCGACGGGACCATCGATATGCAGTTGGCCTACGTCCGTTGAAAGTCGGCCCCAGCGTTCGTATGGCTCCTGTCCCCAGCCAGCGTCTCCCGGACGCTTTCCAGCGCTCAGGGCATCCTCCTGTGGGTCAAGTCCCCACTTCTCATACATGCCGCGCAGTCCAGTAATGCGCAACCGGGGGCCTGGGATGCGGGTGAGTACATCCATCCAGAGGTGCGCGCGCGTGCCGTTGGCGAATTCAAGCGCGACGAATGTGTCGTCGTCAACCTGCGCGCCGGGTCGTCTCGACTCAACTTCGGCGTAGACGCGCAATGGTTGCCCGAAGAGCAGCACTGCCTGGTCGATCAGGTGGCTGCCCAGGTCGAAAAGCAGGCCACCAGCTTCGCCGGGAGCGGGGAGTTCGCGCCACGCGCCTGCACGTGGAAGTGGACGATAGCGTTGGAACCATGACTCGAAACGTATAATCTGGCCCAGCACATCCGACTCGCTCGCCAGCAGTTGACGGACGGTAAGGAAATCGTTGTCCCAGCGCCGGTTCTGGAAGACCGTCAATAGCTTGCCTGTACTCTTACTGGTGGATATCAGGCGCTCAGCTTCTACTACCGAGGGCGCAAGGGGCTTGTCAATCACGACGGGCAGACCCGCCTGCATCGCGGCTATGCCGAGCGGTACATGGGTGCGGTTTGGTGACGCGACAACTACCAGGTCATAGTTGGAAGCGTTCTGCCAGATGTGTTCGGCTGATGCAAGGATGGTGGCGTCTGGAAAATCCGCGCGAGCGCGCTGCCGGCGTTCAGGATTGTTCGTCACAATGGCAGATACGATCATACCATCTGTGGCCGCGATAAGCGGAGCGTGAAATACCGCGCCAGCCAGTCCGTAGCCGATGACGGCGACTCGCAGTGGCTTTGCAGAGTGTTCGGAACCGGTTGATGATGTCATATTTTACCTCATCAATTATGCTTTACTATTCTTGTTGAGTAGTTGAAATCGCGGCCCGGCGGTACAATGGCCTGTACCCGATAGTGATCTCAGGTAGCGTATAAACCCTACCATACTATACCATGGATATTTGAGAATGCAATAAAGAAAATATTTCATGTTATACGTTACAATATAGTGCGGAGTGTACGAAACTCGCTGGTACCGCGAAGAAGAGTACCTGGAAGCATTATGGTTACGTTCAATCATACTAAAATTCGCTTCCCTTTAATCACAGGTATATATGGAAGTGTGGCGATAGTTATCATAGCTATCGCGTCATTGCTGCGTGTCTTGCTTATTGGCAAGGGATATCTTGTCACTAACAGTGATGAGAGTACGATGGGGTTGATGGCCTTACATATTGCGTATCGAGGGGAACATCCTACCTTCTTTTATGGTCAAAACTATATGGGTTCGTTAGAAGCCTATCTTGGATCGGTGTTCTTTCATCTTTTCGGCACCACCATCTTTTCTCTGCGTATGGGTCTCGTTCTGCTCTTTACACTCTTTCTGATAAGCATGTATTTTCTGACCAGTTTGCTCTATTCACGGGGATTAGCGCTTGTCTCGCTGGTTTTGCTTGGCCTGGGATCAGATGGAATGATGAGGCAAGAGCTTTGGGCAATAGGAGGATATCCTGAGACGCTGCTTTTTGGCGCGCTGGTTTTGCTTCTCGCCTCCTGGCTGGCGCTTTCATCCAGTCGCTACGCATCACAGTCGTATCCCTGGTGGCGGTACGCAGGATATGGTGGTTGGGGAGTAGCTGCGGGGCTTGGATTATGGAGCGACTTGCTGATCATTCCATTTGTGTTGTTATCGGCGTTGTTGCTATTGATAGGTTGCTGGCGAGAATGGAGGACATGGGCTGTACCCTGCCTTTTACTGGGACTGGTGATTGGCGCGTGGCCCCTGATTTCGTACAATCTTTCAGCGGCGGCGGGGCAGGATTCATTGTCCGTGCTTTTGCGCATTCGTGATACGGATAGAGTGGATAACTTGCCTGGTGTGAACCAGGTCATCGGAGCATTTTTCGTCAGCCTGCCCATTATTACGGGAGCGAACCGATCTTGTCCGGTGAGTGGCGGGAAGCAGATAACATTCGCGGGTCCTCATCCCTTTCAGTGCGTGCTTGAATACACGAGTTGGGGAGTGGGTTTCACGTTGCTCTGGAGCTTCGCCACGGCAATTGCTATCACTGCATTGTGGAAACTGCGAACGCAAGGTGCGTCACAGGAGCGGATTGATGAAAAGAGACAGGCTGCTATGCGACACTTCGCCCGGCTGGCGCTGCTGGGAAGCGCTGGTTTGACGATGCTGCTCTACGCTATAAGTTCAAATGCGGCGTATTTACCCCAGTCGAACGACCGGTATTTAGTAGGGTTGCTTATTGCCTTTCCTGCGGTGCTTTCTCCTCTGTGGTTTGCGACCGGGAGGACGGCAAACGGCACAGGCATCAGGTTGGCAGGGCGATGGTTGGCGACCTGCTTGATCGTGCTGGTATTTCTTACCGGAACACTCCGTATCTTCCAATCTCTTCCTGCCGATCAAAGCGCAAATCGTTTGCAAGTAGCGCTGATGCATGATCTCTTGCGTCGTAATATTACGCGCATGTATTCAGAATATTGGACATGCAACCGCATTATCTTCCAGAGCGATGAGCGCATCATCTGTGCTGTTGTCAATGGCAATGGGCAAATCACCAGGACTGGCAATCGTTATGCTCCTTACGTGGCTACTGTCCTGGCTGATCCCCATGCTGCCTACGTCTTACCCACCAATTCACTTTTAGCTACAACGTTCGCAAGGCAGATTGCCCACAAAGGAGTGCAATACCAGCACTTCGCCTTTGATAACTATCAAATTTACGTACCGTTTTGAACTGTCGCTTTCTGATAGGTCATTTGGTAGTGTTGGGCATCGAAGTGGCGAGTACGACGCCGGAACTCGAAGGTGAAATCGGGCCATGCTCATTTCCTCAGGGCTACAAGATGATGTTCTACAGATTTCAGGAACGGCAATGCAACTGCTGCCACATCTTTTGGGCTAAGCACGGGAGCGCTATGGGTCGCTACAATGATTATGTCATGCGGTTGCAGGCGAGACGGTGGTGGAGCCAGGGCATCCTTGTGTCCCCAGACGAAGAGGATGGGGACTGGTGGTGAGTCTGGCAACGAAAATGGAGCGCGACCCTTGCCGGGCAATTCCAGCAGCATACGCTTGAGATTGGCCGGAAGTTGCAATGCTATCTCGCTCATCCACTCTTCAGCATAATCACGGCATTGCAGGTTAAATCCGAGTACGATGAGCAAATAATAGAGGCGCCAGCCCGATACTATCCAACTTGCCAGTCCTGAAGATCTCAAATTTATCCATTGTTCGACTTCGAGCGCCATTTTCCAGACCCTGCGCAGGTAGAGTGGACAGAGGAAGACGGCTCGATCGACATGGTGTGGATAACGCTGGATATAGGCCTCGCCCGCCCGCGTTCCTGTTGAATAGGCCAGGATGGCCCATTGTTCGATGCCCAGAGCAATGCGAAGCTCTTCAAGGCCCTCGGCGCACGCTGAGTAATACGGCTTGCCGGGTACAATTTCGCACGCTGCTCCCAGACCGGGAAGCTCGACGAGAATGAGTTGGAAATGTGGTGCAAGCAGTGGAACCAGATTACGCCATACGGTATAAGTTACACCCCACCCGTGGATGAGGAGGAGCGGGTGGCCGTGCCCTTCTTGTTGATACGGTAGCATACCTCTGATCGATATCTCCCTGCTGATTTACCTGTGTAGGCCAATTCACGTTCTTGAATGCGAATGGTTGATCTTAGCCACATTGTAGCATATAGTTATCAAGGAAGCTATATTAAGGATTGTTGATGCCGAAACGGAAGAGTATTCTCATTCTCACCTCGAAAACAGGCGGGGGACATGTAAGCCTGGCCGAGGCTTTGCGCGACTTGCTCGAAAAGGGGCTACCGACCGCGGAGAGCGTGTACGAGCAATACACGGCAGATGCGGAAGCTCCAGCCATTACTATCGTTGACCCGCAACCGGGTTTTTTCCACCTGCACTATCGTTTTGTGAGTCGCAAAGCGCTCTGGCTGTGGGCTGCGGAGTTTCACTTTTTCGATGCACCCTGGCGAGCGATGCTGGCGCACAGGGTTTTCACGCGCCTGGTGTACCAGCAACTAACTGACTTAGTAGATACAGTACGTCCAGATCTCATCATCACGACCTATCCGTTCTTTTCCTATGAAGTCAAGCGCGTGTTGGAGCGGCGTGCGCTTGCAGTACCCCTGGTCTTGCTCTTTTCCGACGCGAACAGCGTCCATGCCGCGTGGCTCACCGAACGGCGGGCGGATGCGACTTTCGCCACAACACGCGAGACACACGAACAAGCGCTTGCGGCTGGTTTTGACCCGCATCGCCTGCACCTGGTCGGATGGCCGGTGCGCGCTCAATTCTTCCAGGCGCACTTAGCGGGAAAGGTTGCACAAAAAGAACAGCTTACACGCATGGGTCTTGCGCATAATCGCTTTACTATCTTCCTACAAGGCGGCGGTGAAGGAGCGTCGCGCATTGAGAGCGCTATCGAAACCTTGCTCGTCAAAGGCCCACTTACGCATGAATTGCAGATAATCCTGGCGGCTGGTACCAATACTAGCCTGCTTGAACGCTACAAAAACATGCCCAACCTTATCGCCTTGCCCTATACAAAAGAAATTGCGCCATTCATGGCTGCTGCTGACGTTATCATGGGCAAAGCCGGGCCGAATGCGCTTTTTGAGTCAGTCACGCTGAACAAACCCTTCATTGCTACATCCTTCATACCAGGCCAGGAGCAAGAAAACCTGTCGTTTATCCAGCGTTATGGCCTTGGTTGGGTCGCGCTTCGACCGCAAGAACAGCTTTTGTTGCTGTCCTCACTCGTATATGGCTCGGACGCGATGGAGACGATGTTGAACACTATCGAAGCGTATCGCCTTTGGAATACTGTCGCCATCATGCGAGTGATCGAACTTGTAAATGCGCTGCTCGATCATTGAAGCTACCGGCAACACATGATGTTCAGCGCGCTTGAAGTTTGACTGCGCTCTTGTACCGTGACTGTATTCCCTGTGGCGGTTTGCCAATGTCGATCCCGGCCTTTTTCAATTCACGAGCCAGGTCCTTGCGGAAGCCATGATAGTCAACCTCGGTTGAGTGGCGGGTGCCACCGGTAAAGGCGATGTGGGGATGCTCGATCTCAGCCTGGATCGCGGCCCTGAGATTGGCCGGGCGTTGGTACGTGCCAGCGATTTCGGCGCACGCCAGTTGGGCCTGGTAATCCGCCATGGGCCAGATGCAGCCCACCGGTTGGAATAAGCCGATGAAATACAGGTTTTTGTAGTCCGGGTGCATCATCCGGCGGAACAGTGGCACTTTTTCAGCGTGCTGAAAGTTGATAAACGACTCATCGAAAAAGGGGAAAGTGATCCAGAAGCCAGTACAGGCACACACGATATCGAATGCTTCGACTTCCCCATTCACAAATTCGACACTGTCTCCTGCGAATCGCTTGATAGCAGGGCGAGGGAAGATGCGACCGTGCCGGATGAAGTCGAGGAGATCGGAGTTGAGTGTCGGGTGATGACTCAGGGCCGGGTGCGTGTTTGTAGGCAGGCCGTATTTGCTATATGGCCCCTCAATGATATTGAGTAATCTGGTCAGCGCCAACTGTTTGAGTTTCATTGGCATCCAGTTGGTACGAGCCGCGAAAACGTCCGAGGGCATCCCAAAGAAGAATTTTGGGATAAACCACTGCGGGCTGCGCATCGACAGGCACACCTTGTCTGCCAGGCGCGCGGCTTCCACCGCGATGTCACAGGCTGAATTACCGGCGCCTATCACCAGTACGCTTTTGCCGCGCCAGTCTTCGCTGATCCGTTTGAAGTCGTGCGAGTGCATATAGGTGCCTGTAAATTCGCCAGGGTACTCAGGGTATTTCGGGTTCCAGTGGTGGCCGTTGGCAACCATTAATTGGTCGAATAGAGCAGTATGCGCTTCACCGGCCTCGTCAGTATATTCTACAGACCATTTGCCCTCATCGGTTCGCGTTACCCTGGTAACGGTGTGTTTGAAGCGGATGCGTTCATACACGTGAAAATGCCTGGCATAGGATTCAAAGTAGGCCTGTAATTGACGATGATGCGGGTAATCTGGATAGTTATCCGGCATAGGAAAGTCTTCATATTCCGACCAGGTCTTCGAACTAATGATATGGGTGTTTTCGTAAACGCTGGAGTGTCCGGTGCTGGCATCGAAGACCCAGTTGCCGCCGACCCTGTCGTTCTTTTCGAAGACGACGACATCAAAGCCGAATAGCACTGCATTCTTTGCCGCCGCGATGCCGCTTGGACCCGCCCCGATCACGCAGACCTGGACTGTGTTTCCCATGATGTTCCTCCACTGCTGGCACTGATTGCTTTGGAAGGCAACAACAAACGAGTGCTGTATCGGGCAGAGGCGTATGGGAGTCGAACCCATCAGGGACCGCGCCGAGCGACCCCCCGGCCGTTTTGAAGACGGTGAGACCCACCGGGGCCCCTACACCTCCATGGTGTTGTTTACAGGGTGTATTGTGCCATTGACTTTCCAAGTTGTCAAGCAAGAGCTTCAATCCTGATTAGTCTGCGCGAGTTTACTTGCCCAACCGTCCTTGAAGTTCCCAGGCATGGTCGAGGGCGTGCCATGCTGATCTGCGCGCGGCGAAGCGCGGGGTCCATGAAAAGCCATGCTTGCGGCGAGGGACAGGCTCTTCATCGCGTTGTACTGCCCGCAGCGCCGCTACAATTTGTTCTCGCACTTCTGCTTCTTGCTCTGCTATACGAGCGGGGTCTGGGCGCCGGTAAGCGGGACCAAACCCTGAGAGATGCGTCAAGTCTGCTTCCAGCAGGTGCAGGCGCATGGCCTCTGGAGAGCGTCCTCGCTCAGGCTTTTTGTCGCGCAGTACCGCTGGAATACTGTATAGAACTTCATCGAAGGTGGACCAGCAGGCTGTGAGTAGACTGACCAGCCGCTCAATATCAGCCTCCACGAGGGGCTTTGAATCGGATGAAAGTAGAACGGCTGGCGCGCCAAAGTCCGTTGTAGCTGTCCCCGCTACGCGCTCGACGACCTCGAACGTCTCGAAGGAAGGAGGAATGGCGAAAGGAAGACCTGCGCGCTCGGCTACCGGCGCGTAGCGCGGGCCAGCGATGACAAGTTGATGAAGGGCAGACACCTCGTCTTTGCCTGCTCGACACCACCCGATCCAATTGAGCGCCTGCGCGAATACGCGGCCTTTGAGGCCAATTTCAAGCGCAACGGCAATTTTCTCCATATCTGTTTTCTCCTGAACAGATACTATCTATTAATCGATCTGCAACACTAACTGCGCTGTCTCCTCATCGCCTCTTCAGGGCCTATTATTCATCGGGTATTTCAAACCGGAAACGAGAGTTCTATTGTAACCCTGAGATGAGATAAGCACAAGATGACAAATATGCGTAGCAAGTGATGGTCATTTGTATGAAAAGTTGCAGATGTGTCAGATGTTGCATGTGTTTTATGACTGATTTCATATTTATTCCGTATATCTTTCTCTGGAGTACTTCTGGAATATCGCATGGACGTTGCTATATGGGACATATGGGACATATGGGACTGATGCACATCTGTTAAGAAGATGTCAGGATTGGCGAAAGGCGCCGCTCTAAACAGGAACCCACACCATGAATAATAGGAGAAGCTGTTTTCCTGTAATGTTGATGCCTGCTTTCCATTTTGTAGAGGAAAGAGCAAGCAGGCTCTATTTAGAGTATACCTGGTTGTGAGTGAAAATTCAAGGATTTTTAAGCACGAGCCGGGATGTTGCTCACACGCTCAACATTCAACTCGGTCAAATCTTTGACCATCAGGTCGGCTACGCGTAATCCGGGCAGGTCGCGGTTGCCTGCGACGGAGATGCAGCGCATTCCGGCGGCAAGAGCGGCCTGCACGCCTGCCACGGCGTCTTCTATGACCAGGCACACGGGTGGCGGCATGTGTAGCTCACCGGCGGCTTTCAGGAAGATGTCGGGGGCGGGTTTGCCATGTGCTACCGACTCGCCTGATACAAGGGCCGAGAGGTAGTGGTCGAGGTGAAGCAAATCCTTGATGAGTTGAATATTTTCTCGAGGTGTGGAGGTGGCTAGCGCCTGGGGGAAGCCTGCCTCGTGCAGACCGCGCATGAGTTCCATTGAGCCGGGTAAGGGCGCGACAGATTCACGGATAAATTCGCGAAAATAGAACTCTTTACGGTCTGCCAGCGCCTGTAATTGGTCTTTTGAAAGATTTTTCCAGTGGAGCGGGATGATATCGTCGTTGCGTTTGCCGAAGGTGGCCCAGAAATCGGCGTCGGTGAAAGTAATACCTTCTTCTCGCGCCAGTCGTTGCCAGGCGCGGCGGTGCTCGTCTGCGCTATCGATAATGACGCCGTCCAGGTCCCAAATTACCGCCTGAATTGAATTTGCCATACAGTGGAATCTCCAATTTCTTTTTATCTCATCATAGCATATCAGACATTTTATAGACGGTGCGACATTGGGATGATACAATAGATGCAGTTAAAGTCCCTGACCATGTACATCGTTTCTCGCAGGTAACGATGCTATTTTACAGATGGAGGGAGGTACGGCGTAGCGCTGGCTACGTCCAGTATGGCATGGATTATGGATTTACAACTGTGTCTTGCGAACTTCTACCTCTGGAAGTGAGCAGGGATAAAGCGTTCCTACGCAGCACATTAGAACCCCTGGGACTTGGCCAATGGCTAGACCTGGGGCTGCGCGGCCTGCGTCTCATTCCTCACGATCTCGCCTTTCCGCCCACCTATTTCAACCCTGATGGCACGGTTGACCTGGTGAACAAAGATTTGTACCTCGATGATGTCATGACCCACATGGAGCGCATTGCTGCCGCGTTGGGATGCGAACTGGAGTGGGATTTTTAGAACCTGGAGGCAAATTCTAATGAGCGATCGAAAGTTCTTCAACGAAGAAATGGAAACGCTTCCTAAGGACAAGCTGAAAACGATGCAGCTGGAGCGTCTCAAGGCAATTGTCGAACGCGCGTATTCGCAGAACCAGTTTTATCGCGATCTCTACGATGAAGCCGGTGTCAAGCCCTCGGATATTCGGGCGTTAGAGGACATTCAGAAATTGCCGTTCCTCGAAAAGAAGACGGTACGCGCTGCCTACCCCTATGGTATGGCTTTCAAGAAACCGGGAGATAAGGATGGCCCGGTCGAGGTACATGCTACCAGTGGCACGACGGGTAAGAGTGTTCCCGTGTTCGCGACGAAGAAGGATATTGACTACTGGGCCGATCTGAACGCGCGCGAACTGTGGATGACGGGTATGCGCCCAGGTGATATTTTGATGAACTGCTACGGTTATGGCATGGCGACGGGCGGCTTCGGCTTCCATTATGGCGCGATGGCTATGGATGCTATGGCGATTCCGATGGGTTCTGATGCGCGCCAGTATGACCGCATGATCGATTTCATCGTCGATTTCGGCGTTACCTCTATGTGTATGACTCCTTCGGTTGGTCTGTATGTGGGTGGCAAGGCGCGCGAGCGCGGAGTTGATTTCAAGGATACCAAACTCAAGTTTGGGCTGTTCGGCGCGGAACCCTGGCCCTGGGAGACGCGCATGAAGCTGGAAGAACTCTTCAATATCACTGCCTACGACGAGTTCGGCATGACCGAGTTCCTGGGACCGGGCATGACGTGTGAATGCGAGACGCGCGATGGGATGCATGCCTGGGCGGATGCCTTCCTGGTCGAGTGTATCAATCCCGACACGGGCGAGTGGATGCCAGAGGGTAAGGATGGCGAGCTGGTCTGGACGTGGCTCACGGCAGATGGCACCGCTATGATCCGCTATCGCAGCCGCGACCTTTCGCGAGTGTGGTGGGAAGATCGCTGCGCCTGTGGCCGCACGCATCCCAAGATTGCCGCTATCAAGGGGCGCAGTGATGATGCCGTTTCCATTCGCGGCCTGATCGTCTTCCCCAGCCAGGTTGAGGCAGCGCTGGTGAAGTTCCCTGAAACGGGCGCGAACTTCCGCATCATTGTGGATAGGAAGAACGATCTCGACACCTTCGACCTGAAGGTTGAGGTGAAGGACGCCTCTATTTTGAGTGATAGCGCGCGTAATGCAGCGGTGTCCCGCGAAATGGCTGAAGCGGTCAAGACCATCACGGGCAACTCGCCTAAAGTAGAGCTGGTTGCGGCAGATAGCCTGCCGCGTGCCAGTGGCGGTGAGTCGAAGACGGCCAGCGCCCGCGTTGAAGATCGTCGCAAGAAGTAGTTGCTAACAAGCCAGAAGCGGCAGAATGCGAACGCCGGCGTTCGCATTCTGCCGCTTCTGGCTTGTTAGCGGATTACCCCCCACATTACGAGCAGGATGCTCGCGGCTCCTATGCCGTTATTCAGCATGTGCAGGAACATGGCGGGCCAGATGGAGGCGGTGCGCCAGCGAATGATGGCAAGCGCGAGGCCAATGATCAGCAGCACGGGAAACGAGCCGGGGTCGGCGTGGGCAATGGCGAAGAGTAGCGAACTTACTACGATGGCCGCGCCAACGCGCATACGGAGGCGCAGACCCGGAAAGACGAAGCCGCGAAAGAATATTTCTTCACAGAATGGCGCGATAAACGCGGCTGCGAAGAGCGTGGCATAGGTAGTGAGTGGCTCTTGTTTGCTGCGCGCCAGTAACACCTGGTCGTTGGTTTGCAGGTTGAGATGAAAAAACGTTATGGTGGTCGAGTAGAGGAAGTTTACCGCGAAAATTGCCAGCATTAAGCCAAAAATCCAGAATACGGCGCGGCGGAGAGAAACTTTGCGGAAGCCGAGCGCGTGGAATACCTTGCGCGCGCGCGGTTTCACCTCGCTGAACGCTTTGGTGGCGTAGTAGAAAGGGGCAATCAGGAACGCCCCTTCGATCATGGCTGAGATGATAATGGTAATGATGGCCGCGCTCAGGTCTAGATTGAACGAGAGGGGCGTGGAAGATTTGGGTGTGCTTCCGATGTTGGGGAGGGCGATTGCCAGTGCCATCCAGGGAACCATCGTCAGTAGAATGCCTGTCAGGGTCTGGCGGAATGTCCAGGGAGCTTTATCTTCTATGACCTGGAGCTGCGCCTGTTTATTATCAGGTGATGAGTCTATCAAAGGAGTATCCTCTTTTGTTTTAATTGGGTATTCAGGGTATTCATATCTTATCACAGATGGCTAGAGCGGACGGAATAAAGGGTAAAATGTGTTTGTTGTACGAGGGGGGATTCAGGTTAAAGTATGGTATACTACTCACAACGCAAAATCACTCCCAGGAATTATTAGCGAGGAAGGAATCTTTGTTGGCTGGCACTATCGAGACAAATCCATCTGAAAATTCAAATTGGCGAAGGCATAGAAATGCTTGCCCATTTTACCGGGAACGCTGGTTCCCTTGCAATGATGTGGTGGCTGGCGAGCCTATGTACCAGGTGTTCTGTATGAAAGGAACGCCGCCCATTACGCATGAGGAACAAGATCGCTGTTTACGTAGCAAGACGTGCTGCTGGCGCCTGGCAAATAACGACACACGAACGAAAAAGAAGACCGAATCCCGGGAAACCTCTTCAGAAGAAGCTCCTACACCTGCGTATTAAAGCAAGCTACCCGTCGTCTATTCTCCACCTTTATGTACAATAAACGATCACCCAATTTGGGAGCTTGAACTTGTCCTCGTGGGAGTGCGACCAGTATGTCTCACGGAACCCAACCGAATCGTATTGTCACGAGGACAAGCACAAGACCTCCACCCCTTGTCCCTCATGACTATTCACAAGCAAGATCGGGAGTGACCTGTCATCCCTTCGCTGCGCTCAAAGGCAAGCTCTGAGCGCAGCGAAGGATCTCGGCGTGGCGAGCGAGATCCTTCGCTGCGCTCAGGATGACAGTCCCGAATGTGGGTGTGAATAGTCATCAGGGCGCGGGACGCTTGCGCCCCATTCGCATCATTGCTGGTGGGGGTTAGTAGGATGCGACCAGAGCGGCGAGTTGTTGGCAAGCTTTTTTCATTTCGATGCGCACACGCCCGGCATTGCTGCCAGGGCCGGTGGTGATGACGAGAATGAGATCGCCCACGCCGGCAAATTGAACGGCGCCGGTGTGCGTTTCGATGATGACGTGCTGCGTTTCGCCATGCACGGCCTGCAAGGTGAAATTGGCGATGGAGCCGAAGACAGCTGCTGACATAGCCCCCAACATATCCTCATCATCACCTGGCAGCGCGCCGGAAACGATCAGACCATCCTTGCCAATAATCAAAGCGCCGGCAATCTCATCAAGGTCGGTTAATCGTTGTAGTATTGTGTCCACCTTCGTCTCCTATGTTTCATTAACGACTCTGGCTTTTCGCTTTCTTCGCCATTGTTAGAGCTTTGTTGTATGCTTCCATTGCTTGCAGGTACTCACCCTGCCGCATGTAGGCATCGCCCAGCACGCGATAGCCGACGATATACCTGGGGGCCAGTTTGAGCAGGGCGCGTAGATTGCTGATAACCTCGTCAAGCAGTTCGGGTGCGTTACGAATAGTGATGCGATACTCCTGCATGGCATCGTCATAAGCGCCTGAGAGCTGGTATTGGTAGCCCCGAAGCAACTGCTCTTTGTTGCTGAGCGTGTTTTCGCTTGCTCCCTGCTTGCGATCTTCGGGGCGTCCTTTGCCGGCAGCGCTGGCTGCATTGGCGCGCCCGGCGGCTGTTTGCATGGGCTGTAAGCGCACAGCCGGACGTTTCATAGTGGTTTCCAGTTCGTTTTCAAGCAGAGCATCGGCGCGATAAGCGGGCGCGAGTGGGATTTGCTCGACGCGGTTGGTTGCCAGCGCAGGCGTTGGAGTTTGCGCAACGGGAATCACTACCGGCCCGCCGGGGGTATAGGCTGGCATCGTTGGGGCTGCTTGTTGTGCCTGCCCACCAGGGGCGGCAACTGGCTCGCCGGGAACGTTTTCAGGCATTTCTGGCGCGGGGGCCTGGAAAGGTACGTTGGCCCACCAGGGTTGTGCGGTTGGCGCAGGTGATGCGGCAGGCTGGACAACGGTCTGGAGGGGGGCTGCTTCAGGCGGATTTTGGGCCGGCGCGTCGATGTGGCTCTCTGGATTTTGCCCGGCAGAGGCATAGCCGGATTCCTGCGCGATAGTTGAGAGCGCCCCTGGTTGCAATGGAACAAAGCCTTGCGAGAGCAGATTCTTTTCCACTGATTCCAGGGTAGCCAGGTGCGCCTTTTCATCTTCGGACATGGTTGCATCTATTTGATCTTCCCATGTGCCGAAGTGGGCTGGTTCCTGTTCGGGCGGGTCGGCCCAGGGGTCATTGGCGACCGGCGCGTCGGGTTGCTGCGGAGCAGCAGGTACGGCCTGGGACACATCGAGCCAATTGTCGAAAGGCGATGAGTTCGAGCTGGTGGAGGATACTGATTGCGGTAGATCGCTCCACGCGCTATACGTTGGTTGGACTTCGGGTTCGGGTTCGATAGTCTCCGCGCCAAGCGATTTGAGCCATTCCGGCCAGCCCATGTCTTCTTCTTTGTCGTCGTATCCAGAGAAAGGCGGCGTTGCTTCATCTGTTTGCGGTTGAGATGAAGCTGCTGGCACTTCGTCTTTCCAGGATTGCCTGGAAACGGGCTGAGCTTCTGGTTGGAGTTGATGAGCAGGGTACGCTGGTTTTGAAGGAGG